>DAIUER010000203.1:0-1011 GCA_036845005.1 Thermocrinis sp. | reverse complement strand
CTCGTTGATGGAAGGGTCCGCAAAAACACCGGTAAGGACGGCACCGATTATTCCCGCCACTCCGTGAATGCCAAACACATCAAGGGCGTCGTCATAGCCAAGCTTGTGCTTTAACACTGCCACCGCAAAGTAGGGCACAACGCCAGCCACCAAGCCTATGATGATGGCACCTATCACGTTCACAAAGCCCGCCGCCGGAGTTATGGCTACAAGCCCGGCTATGACACCAGATGCAAGACCAAGGACGGTGGGCTTTTTGGCGTGGAGCCATTCCACAAACATCCAAGATAGGGCTGCAACCGCTGTGGCAATGTTAGTGTTCAACCAAGCCACCGCTGCCAGAGCATCTGAAGCTACTGCGGAGCCTGCGTTAAAGCCAAACCATCCAAACCACAAAAGCCCAGCGCCTATAACGACCATGGGAAGGTTGCTGGGAATGAGGGCAGTATCCTTACGCTTACCCAATATCAAAGCACCCACCAAGCCCGCAACACCTGCGTTTATGTGCACCACAGTGCCACCCGCAAAGTCCAAGGCACCCATCTCTCCCAAAAAGCCACCTCACCTTACCCTGGGTGCTACGGGCACATAGACCAAGCTCACCCAAAGGATGCTAAAAAGTAGCCATGCGGAAAACTTCATTCTTTCTACGTAGGAACCACTTATAAGGGCAAGGGTTATCGCCGCAAAGGTTCCCTGAAAGGCTACAAACAGAAACTCTGGGATAGTCCCCTCAAGGCTTTTAACATCCACACCGCTTAGAAAGAGCTTTTCAGGACAACCTATTACTCCTCCAATGTCTGTGCCAAAGGCTAAGGTGTATCCGTAGATCACCCACACCACGGAAGCAATGGCATAGGCGGTAAAGACCATGGCTATTGTGTTTAAGGCGTCCTTTGCCTTTGCCAATCCGCCGTAGAATATGGCAAGACCGGGCAGGCTCATGAGCATAACTAAGGCTGTGGCTATAAGCATCCAAGCGGTGTCCCCTCTGACTTGCGTGGGGGCTTG
>DAIUER010000202.1:0-1031 GCA_036845005.1 Thermocrinis sp. | reverse complement strand
AATATATACTGAACTGCTTTTGTTTCTTTTCCTCTTGTTCCTTTCGGGCTTTTTTAGCTCCTCGGAGGTAGTTTTCTTCGGCACCAACAGATTTTTACTAAAAAAATACTCCCAAAGAAGGTTTTACAGTTTGGTTAATAGGCTTCTTTCAAAGCCAAAAGAGATTTTAGTTTCTATCCTTATTGGCAACGAGATCGTCAATGTGCTGATCTCCGCCTACGGCACCAAGCTCTTTATTTTCCACCTTGGGGAAAAGGGTGCCACCATCTCTGCCCCCATTCTAAGCATGCTGATCTTTCTCTTTGGAGAGGTTATGCCTAAGAATGTAGCCCTTCCCTTTGCCACCGTTCTATCCTTCATATACGCAGTCCCCTTTTATGTTGTTCATACGCTGCTTACTCCCATCAGGCTTCTGTTCAAAAAATCGGTGGACGCCCTCATGCCCTTGGATGAGGGGAACAAAAAGCCGGAGGAGGTTTTTTGGGAGGTTTTTGACCTTGGCTACGGCAGGGGGCTCTTTGGCGAGGAGGAAAAGAAGATGGTAGAAAGGTCTCTTTCAATAAGGGAGACAACGGTCAAAGAGATCATGACACCAAGACCAGACCTGTTTATATTGGAGGAGGACAGCAAAGTGGGAGAAGTCTATCCGGAAATTTTAAGAAGGAAGCACAGCAAGATACCCCTCTATTCAAAAGAGCCAGATAACATAACGGGCGTGCTCTTCGTAAAGGACATCGTGCCCTTTAGTGAAAACGCCCAAAGGTCCTTGAAAGAGTTTAAAAGGGATATCCTGATCGTTCCAGAGATGATGCCTCTGAAAAACCTGCTAATGGAGATGCGAAGGAGCAATTCCCAGATAGCGGTGGTGGTGGATGAGCATGGTCAATTAACTGGTCTTATAACCCTTGGGAACATCCTCAGGTTTCTTTTTGAGAGCTTTCCTGAAAGTTGGGAAGAGGATGTTCTGCAGGTGGGGAAGAACGTTTATAAAACCTACGGTTGGGTGCCAGTGGAAAACCTTTCAAAAAAGC
>DAIUER010000201.1:0-1044 GCA_036845005.1 Thermocrinis sp. | reverse complement strand
TCAGGCGGGGCTCAGATATACGGTCTTTGATGGGTTTGCCAGAAACTTTTCCGTTGCTTTGGCAAGTTCAAACCTAAAAAGCAAGGAATTTTTACTGAAAGAAAAGGTTGAAAGCCTGAGGTTTGATGTGATCTCCGCATACATGGATGTGCTCTCCGCAAAGGGGGTGGTCTCCGCCATAGAGAGCCAGAGGTCTGCGGTTTTGCTTCAGGTTCAAACTGCGGAGGCTTTCTATCAGAAGGGTCTCGTTGCCATAACGGATGTTTTGCAGGCAAGGGTGCGTCTGGCGGAGGTGGAAAGGGACCTAAGAAAGGCACAGGGGGATTACAGGGTTGCCCTGGCAAACCTCTCCAGACTTTCTGGCATACCCGAGGAAGAACTTTTGAACTTGGAAGAGCCAAAGGCAGAGGTGGATGTTAAACCTCTGGAGTTTTACTTGCAAAGGGCAAAAGAAAGAAACATTCTCAAAGCCCAAAGGCAAGCCATAGAAGCCTTCAGGGCACAAAGGGGCATTGCCAAAAGCCAGTTTTTCCCAAAGCTCTTTGTGGAAGGAGTTTATACCTACTCCGACCAAAATCCCAGCATAAGCCCAAAGGGTGTATTTGGTGTTGTGGGTGGCGTTGCCCTGAGCTTTCAGGGTATAAGACCATACTATCAGGAGCTCTCCTTTGGAGCTTTGGAGCTGAAGGCACAAAAAGAGTATGAAGACCTCTTGGATAAGCTCCAGCTTGAGGTAAAGAGGGCTTACGAGGAGCTGTTGGTTGCCCAAGACAACCTAAAGGTTGCCCAATCTGCCCTGGCTTTTGCGGAGAAGTTCTTTGAGCTTTCTAAAGAGCAGTATGCCAACCAGATCATAAGCCAGAGGGAGCTCTTGGAAGCGGAAGCCAGCTTAACCAAGGCTAGGGTAGATAGTGTAATTGCCTACTATCAGTTTCTTAGACAGTCCTACAGGCTTCTAATAATATCCGGGCTTGAGGTGGAGCCATGAGAAAAACAAAAATTCTAAGCATCTTTCAGCCCCCTAAAGAGCACCTTCACACCCTC
>DAIUER010000200.1:0-1067 GCA_036845005.1 Thermocrinis sp. | reverse complement strand
CTTTTTATATTTTTGGCTACCTTTTTTACCATCTTACCCCAGTATTTTACACAGTTCATGTCAATTACGCACCCCCAAAGCCCGTCCCACTGCCCTATCAGAAAACCTGTAAGGTGGTCTTTGGTGTAAAAACTGCCCTTGATGGAGGTGTTGGAAGGCTCAGTTCATTGGAAAAGCTGTTGGAGGAAAGGGACATAACCTTTTCTTTTGGACACTCCATTGACTACTCCCCACGCATCAAAAAAGGTAATGTGCCAGAAGGCTACGGATACAGAGACTTGGGCGGATTAACTCTCTTTTCTTACCTTATCTTTGAGTATATCCCTAAGCTAATAACCTTTTCAGATAGGGAGGACCCCTACGGACTTTTGAACCCAAGGGATTGCAAGCCCATTCTTTCGGACCTTCCCGTGCTTGTTTCCACCCCTCTGGGAGAGTTCCCAAGCTACTCCTTTGTTTTGGGAAAACGGTGGAACCTTGCCTATCCAGATTGCGATAGCATGCTTTCCTTTTACCCGGTGGTGGGTAGAGAACTCAGCTTTTCCATATACAGCCCTCCAAGGTTAAACCCTCCACTGGATGCACTCCTCCCAAGGGCACAGTTAAACCTCAAGGTGGAAGGCAAAAAGGTGCTACTGCTTGTTTATAAAGACGGAAGACTATCGGAGATATACGACCAACCTCTGCTCACCCTGAACCTTGAGGAGGAGGGAAGCTATCAGCTAAAGGTTTATAGCTATAAATTTAAAGCCTTTGGTTTTTACTTCGGCTTGAGGTTCATAGGATGTCTTTCGGAGATGAGGGTTAAATCCTTTTAAGTCCGTTAGTTTGTAGGTTTTCCGTTTGGGAGTATATTTATATTATTATGATCTACTCAGAAACTGTTAAGTATGCCCTGCTGGCGCTTGCTTACTTGGCTTTAAACAGGGATAGGCTTGTTAAGGTGGAAGAGATCGCAGAAGCCCAAAGCATCCCAAAACCTTTTCTATCAAACATATTCCACAAACTGGTTAAAGAAAGGGTGCTAAGGTCTTACAAAGGTCCAAACGGCGGATTTACTTTTATGA
>DAIUER010000199.1:0-1143 GCA_036845005.1 Thermocrinis sp. | reverse complement strand
GCCCTGCTGATATTCTTTTGGAGCTTGAGCCTGATGGTTTTTTGGTATGCGTTGGAAAAAAACAACGCCTTTTGGTGGCTATTGTTGGGTATTTTTTCTGGCTTTGCCTTTTTGAGTAAATACCCGGCGGTCTTTCTTTTGCCTTTAGCCCTGCTTTACCTAAGCATATACAAGAGAGAAGTGCTTTGGTCTGCCAAAACCTACCTTAGCCTGTTGCCACCTCTTTTTATGAGTCTGCTGGTGCTTTACTGGAACTACAAGCATCAGTTTGTTTCCTTTAAGCATGTTTCCACCTTGGCGACCAAGCAAGCAAGCCTTTTTAACCCAAACAGCCTTTTGGAGTATTTAGGAGGGCAGATGCTCTTGGTTTCAATCCTTCCCTTCTTTTTTATGCTTAAGGGATGGCTTTTGGGCTGGAAGGACAGAAGGCTTGGCTTTTTGACAGTGTTTTCTCTTCCCGTCTTTCTGTTCTTTTTAGCCCTTTCTTTGAGAAAGCATGTGGAAGCCAACTGGTCTGGCTTTGCCTACTTTAGTGGTTTTTTGTTGGCAAGCTATTATCTTTCCAAAAGCAGGTTTTTGAAGCCCACTTATGTCCTGAGCTTTGTCCTCTTTATCTTACTCCACTTTAGCCCAATTTTGGACAAGGTGGGTTTAAAAAACCTTTTGCCCCCAAACAGAGACCCAGTCAAAGTGGCAATAGGTTGGGAACTTTTGGGTAAAGAGGTGAGCAAACTCTACACAGGGCAGGAAATAATCCTTAGCCCCCACTATCAAATATCCGCAGAGCTTGCCTTTTACACAGAGGGAAACCCACGCACCTACTGTATAAACCTTGGAAGGCGTATGAACCAGTATGATCTTTGGAGAGAAACCATTAAGAACTACATAGGTAAAGACGGCATATACGTAGATTATTCACCCATTGATAGCAGGGTTTTGGAGGGTTTTGAGGGTATAATAGAACACAGGGTTTTACCCGTTCGCTGGAGGGGAGAGGTGGTTAGAGAGTTCCATATATACAAGCTTAAAAATTACAAACACACAATAAAGGAGGAAGGAATGTTTGAAGGTTATTAGGTGGCTTCTGTCTTTTTATATTTTTGGCTACCTTTTTTACCATCTTACCCCAGTATTTTACACAGT
>DAIUER010000198.1:0-1155 GCA_036845005.1 Thermocrinis sp. | reverse complement strand
CTCTACCACTCCTTACGAAGAATTGCAAAGAGGTCAAGCAAGCATAAAATCCAAAGAGGAATACGAGGAGAAAGATATACTGTTTTTAGAGGATGAGGGTTGGGCTGAGAAGTTTTTTAAAAGGGTTTTGCCTGCATAACACAAATAGAAAAATCAAGCATCTTGGCTTATTATATTTTCCATGCAGGCGTTGAAAAGCTACGCAGAGGAGAAAGTAGAAAGGGCAAGGAAGGTTCTTAGGATTTTGAGTTCCATTCCCACCGAGGTGAAAAACCGCACCCTTTTGAGGGCGGCGGAGCTTATGGACAAAAGGCGAGAATACATAAAGGAAGAGAACAAAAAGGATATCGCCTTTGGAGAATCTCAGGGGCTCTCTTCTGCTTTGCTGGACCGACTGCTTCTTAACGACAAGAGGATTGACGGTATGATAAAGGTTCTAAGAGATGTGGCAAGCCTTCCAGACCCAGTGGGAGAGATCACGCGCATGTGGCAACTTCCCAACGGACTAAAGGTAGGAAGGATGAGGGTGCCTTTGGGAGTGATCTTCATCGTCTATGAGGCAAGACCAAACGTAACCATAGAGGCGGGCTCTCTGTGTATGAAATCCTCCAATGCGGTAATCCTAAGGGGTGGAAGGGAAGCCATAAACTCCAACAGGGCTCTGGTGGAAATTCTCAGAGAGGCATCTGCTATGGAGGGCTTTCCAGAAGAAGCCATCCAGTTTATAGACAGACCAGAAAGAGAGATCGTCTGGGAAATTTTGCAGATGGAGGGCAAGGTGGATGTTGCCATTCCGAGGGGTGGGGAAAGCTTGATAAGGGCTGTGGCAGAAAAGGCAAAGGTGCCCGTCATAAAGCATTACAAGGGGGTTTGCAACATATACGTGGATGAAGAAGCAGACTTAGAAAAGGCTTACCACATAGTCTACAACGCAAAGGTTCAAAGACCCTCCGTTTGCAACGCAGTGGAAAATCTAATAATACACCGAAAGATCCTAAACACCTTCTTCCCAAAGATGGCATATCTTTTGGGAAGGGCTGGTGTGGAGCTAAGATGCGACGAGGATAGTTTAAAGGTTATAAAGTCTGACCCAAGGCTCTCCTTTGTAAAGGCAGTGCCCGCCACAGAGGAGGACTACTACGAGGAATTTTTGGA
>DAIUER010000197.1:0-1159 GCA_036845005.1 Thermocrinis sp. | reverse complement strand
TCCACTTGGTGATCTTCAAAATGCTCACATCTACGCCCAAAATTTCCTTAAGTTCCTTCTCCACGATAGCGCTTATTAGGTCATCGTCCTCTTCTACCACCTGTGGGTCTGTGGCACCGCCCAGATAGATGGTTAAGAGGTTTCCTTTTCTTCCTTCAAAGATGTTAGAAGAAAAAAGCACGCCGAGGATCCTTTTGCCCTCCTTTCTTGGCACCAAAAAGCCAAAGCCGGGTGGGATAGAGTCCCTTGTGTATGCATGAACAACAACCACCGGTGCGTAGTATATGCTGTCAAACTCCTGGGCTACGCTCCAAGAGAGTTCCCTCAGTAGGTATCCTGCGGAGGTTGCCGGTGCAGAAACCACCACCGCCCTTGCGGAGAACTTACCCTTTCTACTATCTATCACAAAATGATCATCCTTTCTTCTGATCTTTAGCACCACGTTCTCCACATCCACATCCAAAGCTTTGGCTAAGTGGGAAGGTAAAGTGTAGTTTCCACCCTCAAAGGATATGAGCCTTCCGCCCGGACCAAGGGCTTTTAGCTTTATTGCACCCTTTATGAGACTACCGAACCTTTGCTCCAGTTCATAGACCCTTCTAACCGCATACTTCACCGACAGCTCCTTAACATCCCCCGCATAGACTCCACTGACAAAAGGCTCCACGATGTAGTCAAGGAACTCCTGCCCAAGGCGTCTTTTAACGAACTCTGCGATGCTCTCTTCCTTCTTTATAGACTTGGGAATGAAGGGCTCCTTTAGGACTCTGAGCTTTGCACTCAAGGAGAGTAAAGAAGAGGTGAAAAAACTCAGAGGAGACATGGGCAAGGGCACAAGCTTGCCCTTTTTGTAGATGTATCTTATCTTAGCCTCTTCCCTTGCATACAAGGGTTTTATGCCCGCCAAGGAGAGAAGTTCTTCCACTTTTTTATCCGCCAAAATGGTCTGAGGTCCCAACTCGCACAAAAATCCCTCTACTTCCTCCGTTTGTATGTTTCCACCGACCTTTTCTTCCTTCTCAAAGACCTTTACATTAACCCCGGCTTTTTGGAGGCGTAGGGCTACCGAAAGTCCCGATATACCCGCCCCCACCACCGCCACATCAATCATGACTTGTATGGAACACCCTTCAAAGGTGAAGAGGGCACCGCGTAGGGT
>DAIUER010000196.1:0-1159 GCA_036845005.1 Thermocrinis sp. | reverse complement strand
AAGATGTGGAGGGAGACCTTCTCCGAGAACTGGCAGACCAGTTCAGGCAGGGAAGAACAAAAACGGTTGTCTTTTTGGCAAGCAAGAGGGAAGGAAAGCTCTCCACCCTCATCGCCCTTTCCAAGGACTTAGTGGGTAGCCTTTCTGCAAAAGAACTTATAAAAGAGGTAGGAAAGGTCCTTGGTGGTGGGGGCGGAGGTAGGGAAGACTTGGCACAGGGTGGGGGCACAAAGCCGGAGAACTTTGAAAAGGCTTTGGAACTTTTAAAGGAGAAGTTAAGATGAAAATACTACTGATAGAAAGCAATCTCATATTGGCAAGCAGGGTCAAAAACTCCCTCAGTGGCTACGAGGTGCGAGTGGGCAAAGATTGGCAAGGAGAAGATGTGGTCTTTGTAAATGTGGAAGCTAACCCACCGGAGATCATAAAAGAGCTAAAGGAAAAGGGAGCAAAAAGGGTCATAGCCTACTGCGGACACAAAAACATAGGGCTAATAAAGAAAGCTCAGGAGCTTGGGGCGGATTTGGTAGTGCCTAACAGCAAGGTGATAGATGCCAAGAGCTTGCTATGGGAAAACACCGAAGGGGAAAGGTAAAGATAGAGCATCATCTTCTGGAGGGCTTGGATGAGTATTTAAAAAAGCTCTCTGGTTTTAGCTCAGTAAAGTCCATAATTCCCGGGAGGATCGTCCGGCAGAACAAGGGCATAGGCTCCAAGGGTCTGTTTTTGAAGTACGAAACACCCACCGGCTATAAGCTTTTATACAAAAACGGCACTTCCGTGCAGGAAATTTTTGTAGTTTGCGATAGGGAAAAGTTTTTAGAGGAGTTCAAAGCCACTTTTTTTAATCCTTGAACTTTCCCTCAAAGGTCCTTATATATTCCAAGAGCTCCTTCTTGCCGTCAAAAAAGATTGCCACATACTGGGCTAATCTCTCTCCAAGGCGTCGGCACGCTTCGCTCTCCTCCTCGGAGCGAGGCTCTCCAGCCACAACCGCCCCGTAGTGCAGTGTGAATCTCTTACCCACATAGTCCGTTACCCCAAAGACCAAAAAACCAAAGTTCATAAGAACCGTCAGAATGGACATACAGGCAACTTCGTTTCCTCCACCCCATCCACCGGAGGAGGAAAAGGCACAGGCTATTTTCCCGTCAATTTC
>DAIUER010000195.1:0-1160 GCA_036845005.1 Thermocrinis sp. | reverse complement strand
TCGATCGTAGCGTTTTCTATGATGCAGTTATTCCCAATGCTAGTGTATGGCCCGACTGGGATAACCTTGGATATGTCCTGGCTCTTTCTCTGATCCTCGTGTTCCTCGGAGCACAGGCCTTTGAGAGGCATAAGGAGGTCTTTGCGGAGTACCTATGAAGGACGCGATCATCGTTGATCATGTTTCCAAAAGGTTTAGAAAGTATTCCAGACGGGGATACACCACCCTTAAGGATGCCGTAGTAAAAGGGCATTTCTTCCGTTTTGGCAGGGACCGGGGCTATATCGAGGCCCTAAAAGACGTCACATTTACGGTTCCTCAGGGGACGGTGTTAGGGATCATTGGGCCTAACGGTGCCGGGAAGAGCACCCTTCTTCGGCTCATTGCAGGGATCTACCGGCCGAGTTCGGGAAAAATTGTGGTCAACGGAAGGGTTTCAGCCCTTTTGAACCTTGGACTGGGGTTTCATCCCGAACTTACTGGGCGGGAAAACATTATAATTGGGGGACTCGCCATGGGGCTTTCCCGGCGGGAGATTATGAAAAGGATGGACGAGATTATCCATTTTGCGGAGCTTGAGGATTTTATCGATGCGCCGGTGCGCACTTATTCTTCGGGAATGTACATGCGTCTTGCGTTTTCTGTAGCAGTGAATGTGGATCCGGACATCCTTCTTCTAGATGAGGTGCTCGCGGTGGGTGACGCTAAATTCACCGAGAAAAGCCGAGCCAGAATGGACGAGTTCAAAAAACAGGGAAAGACGATCCTTCTTGTTACTCATGATCTTCGTACGGTGGAGAATTGGTGTCATCAAGCTTTATGGTTGGATCGAGGCGAAGTTCGGGCAATTGGTAAACCTGCAGAGGTAATTCATTTATACACAGGGGTTTCAGAAGCGGCTACAGGCAGTGGCTATTGATAAAGGAGGGTGAATGAAGGCGTTGGTCCTTGCTGGTGGCAAAGGGACTCGTTTGCGGCCGCTTACGTATACTTTAGCAAAGCAACTGATTCCGGTAGCCAATCGCCCAATTATCCATTACGTGATGGACCAGATCTCACGCGTCGGAATTAAGAAAGTGGGCGTCATCATCGCTCCAGAAACTGGTAGCCAAATTGAGGCTTCCTTAGCCGAAAATTCATGGGGATTGGACTTCACTTTC
>DAIUER010000194.1:0-1161 GCA_036845005.1 Thermocrinis sp. | reverse complement strand
CCAAATCCAGAAGCTTTGAGTTTTTGGAGGATGTGAAAGCCCATACGGAGCTCCTCCTGAGGTTAAAGTTAAAGGAACTCTTGGCAAAGGACAAAGATGTAAAGGCTATAAAGGAGCTTTTTAATAGGGCACAACAGCTTGGCTTAGACCTAAAAGCACATCGTTTGGCTAAACACTTTGTAAAGCTCTGCCTTAACAAGCTGGAAGAGGAGGAGGAACTTTTGGAGGTTTTGGAGTTGATAAAAGACTACAACACTAAGGCGGGAAGGTTTGAGCTTATGATAGACCTGTGGGAAGTGCAAAACAGAGTTTGGGAAAGAAGACATTCAATAAAGAACAGAAAAATCTTTGAACTACTCAATCTTCAACCATACGCCACAGAATGACGACCTCTCCCTTTATTTCTCCTCTCTTACTCAGCTCCTCCAAAACTTCCACCACCCTGCCCCTTATGTACTCCTCGTGCAATTTGGTTAGTTCCCTTGCTACACATACGGTGGTGTTGTCTCCGTACACTTCTTTTATGGCTTCCAAGGACTTTAGCACTCTGTTGGGAGATTCAAAGGCTATTATAGTGCTGTCTTTGTATGCCTTTAGCTCCTCCAAGAAGTTATTCAAGCCCTTCTTTGGCAGAAAGCCCACAAAGGTAAATTGGTCTGTGGGTAATCCGGAGCCCACTAAGGCGGTTATAACCGCACTGGGACCCGGGATCACCTCCACTGGTATGCCCTTTTCAATGCAAGCCCTTATGAGCTTGTATCCGGGGTCCGAGATAGAGGGCGTGCCCGCATCCGTCACTAAAGCAACATCTTCCTTCTCAAGGAGTTTGATGATCTTTGGCACCTGCACGCTATCCTTTGGCTCATAATAAGACAGGAGCTTTTTACCCTCTATCTTGTAGTGATTGAGAAGAATAGAGGTTCTGCGAGTGTCCTCACAGGCTATAAAATTGACAGATTGAAGAACCTCTATAGCCCTAAAGGTTATATCCTTGAGGTTTCCTATAGGTGTTCCTACCACATAAAGCTTTCCCATCTCACTTCACCAAAAGTAGAGGTATGTTAGCATGGTGCATAACAAAGGTTGTTACGCTTCCCAAGAAGCGCTCCTTTATCCTCCCCTTGGAGAAGGCTCCTAATAGCATCAGGTCCATATCCTTAG
>DAIUER010000193.1:0-1177 GCA_036845005.1 Thermocrinis sp. | reverse complement strand
GACACCCCTTTTTCCGATGGCAGAGGAGAGCTTTTCCCTTGGCACAGCTACCTCAACCCTCTTTTGGTTTGGGTCAATTCTCATATCCACCACAGGTGCTGGCGAAAGGCTCTTCCTTACAAGCTCCTCTATGTTGTCGGTGTATTTTATTACATCTATCCTCTCTCCGGAAAGCTCTTGGGTTATGGGTGCGATCTTGGAACCTCGTAATCCCACCACCAATCCCACTGGGTCTATGCGTGGGTCCTTAGCCTTTACTAAGACCTTTGCCCTCTCGCCGGGTTCCCGGACAATATTTAAAACCTCCACCTCTCCCTCTTTCATCTCGGAAACTTCCGCCTCCAAGAGCTTTCTCAAAAAGTTGGGGTGAGTTCTGGAGAGGATGATCTCATAAGTGCCTTTCTTTTTGATAACCTTCAAAAGCAGTGCCTTTATTCGGTCTCCCGGTTTGTAGCTTTCCTTGGGTATTTGTTCCTTCTTTGGAAGGACCGCCATAACCTTCCCAAGGTCCACCACCAAATCGCCGTTTTCCAGAACCCTACGCACAATGCCTATTACAATCTCACCCTCCAACTCTATAAACTCTAAGTATCTCCTCTCTTCATCCGCCCTTTCAAGCTCCTTTAAAAACTCCTCCTTTGCAGCGTATGCTGCGATGCGGTCTAACTCCTCGGGAACTATATCCAAGGGAAACATTTCTCCCTTTCTGACCTGATAAACCTTTATGCCCTCCTCTGTAAGCTCTACTTCTAAATTATCCTTTAGTTTTTTGTCCTTTTTTATGGCTAAAACTATTGAATTTTTAAGGGCTTTTTCCACAAGCCACTCGGGTATGTTTTTATCCTTTGCCACCTGTTCAATGAGTTTTTTTAGATTTCTCACCATTTTTCTATCTCCAAGTTCGCCCTTGCTATGACTGATAGAGGAATGTGTAGCAGTTCTCCGGTCCCTTTGTCTCTAAGCATTAGCACATCATCCTTTACGTCTTCTATTTCTCCCATAAGCTCCCTTCTGTTCTGAATGGGCTCCCTTAGAATAACCCTAACAAGCCTGCCCTTAAAAAAGCTAAAGTGCTCTGCCTTTGTTAGCCCTCGGGTAAGCCCCGGAGAGGAAACCTCAAGCATGTAAGAGACGGGAATAATGTCCTCCACATCCAAAAGGGCGGAAATCCTCTTGC
>DAIUER010000192.1:0-1203 GCA_036845005.1 Thermocrinis sp. | reverse complement strand
GTCCCTCCTCTTTTAGCATCCAAAAGGCTTCTTGGACGTTTGTGTAGTTCATCAATGGCTCCCCAATGCCCGACATGGCTTTTCTCTTTATTGGAAGTTTATCCTTCAAAAGCTTGTATTGGGAGTATATTTCCTCTGCGGAAAGGTCTCTCAGTAGTCCCTTTGAGCCTGAAAGACAGAAGGGACATCCCAGAGCACAGCCCACTTGAGTGGAAAGGCAAAGTGTGTCTCCCCTGTAAAAGACCGACTCAACCCTTGAGCCATCCTCCAACTCAAACAAAAACAGTCGGTTTAGCTCACTCTGTAGCTCCCACAGTAGCTTCATGGTCTATACCAACCCTTCTGCAACACATGGGACATGCCCTGCAGTGCTCCAAAGCCCTTTCGTAATGGTTGGGCATAAGCTACATTAAAGGCACTTCAAATTATTACCCTTCCCTCTCCAACAGGGCTTAACCCCGCAGTGGCTCCACAAAAATTAGGTTGTATTCTCTTCCGTCGTAGCATAGAGAAGTCCCTACATCGGGTAGGATCTCCTTTATCAAATAGTTTTCCCGCTCGTAGGCTAAACAGCACAAGAGCCTTCCGCAGGGTCCGGTAAATTTGGAGGGAGACAGGGGAAGGTTCTGGAGGTGTATATCGTGCACATAAACGGATTCCATTTTCTCCGCAAACTTTGCACAGCAGGCATCATTACCGCAGTTCCCAAGCCAACCCATCATCTGAACTGCATCTCGGACACCGATCTGCCTCATCTCTATGCGCCTTTTTAGGGATTTTGCCAGATCCCTTACCAGAGCCCTAAAATCCACCCTCTGTTCTGCGGTATAGTAAAAGAACACCTTGGACTCATCTAGGGGAATGTAAGTTTTTAAGAGCTTCATATCCAAGTTATACTCTCTGATCTTTCTTTTGCAGAGTTGGTGAAATTCTTTTGCACGCTCTTCGTTTTCTTGAGCCATTCTTTTGTCCTCCTCCTTTGCCCTTCTTAAAAAGGTCGCCTTTGAAGACAGCCCCTCCTTTGAGTAGCCGAGCACCTCCACCAACTCTTCTCCCCTTTCAGAGCTGACAACCACTAACTCCCCCCTTTGAACATCCTCCCTAACCCCAACCCCATCAAAGACCTTCTTAGAGTACTGCCAGCGCGACTATATAAGAAGCAATTTTATAACAACAATTTAAATAAATATAAACAAAAGTGAG
>DAIUER010000191.1:945-1210 GCA_036845005.1 Thermocrinis sp. | reverse complement strand
CTCTTCCATCTCCTTCTAAAGCATAGCAATCCTATCCTCAACCCTTGCTACTGAAAAAGACAGGAACTCCTTAACTACTAAAAGCTTTCGGTAATTCTTAGGCAAACTTTCTTTAAACCCAAGCCCACGCCTTGCCATCACATAAGCACCAGCTACATCCTTGTCTATTTTGTATATGGGTGCATACTTTAGCTTGCCAATAACTGAGGTGTATGCAGGATTGCCCTTAATCAACTGCACTCCGCTTCTTTTACACACAATCTCA
>DAIUER010000191.1:0-935 GCA_036845005.1 Thermocrinis sp. | reverse complement strand
CCCTTGTATATCCCCTTCTGTCCTTTCTGTCTTAACTTAGGCATTCCGTCTTCTCTTCTACCTTTTGGGATCTTCTCTAAATTCTCCACCACTATTGCTTTTCCTTCTCTCTTGGCAATCTCCACTACCTGATGTGCAACTTGCCAACTCAAATACTCCCTTTTATCTGTGTTTCCATCCAACAGCCCGTTTAAGCTTATCCTCTCATACTTTTCCAAGTTCCCATCCCTTGATGTCCAAGCTAAAGCCAAGTGAAAAGGATATGCGTTTATGTCTATGCCAATAACTCCATTCTCCCTTGTAATGGTTATTTCTGGGAACTTCTCCTCCTTGCTTATCTGTGCATAAATTTTTCCATTCTTTAGCTTGAGCCTTACCGTGTAAGCAAACCAGTTGCCCGTTCTCTCAGCTTGAGTTAAGTCCCACAAAAGGTCTATCCACTTGTCTTTTTCTCTCTTAGCAGACCTAACCACCTTGGCCCATACATACTCACCGTTTCCTAAGTTAATCCTCAGATGCCATTGACCTTCCAAATTCACAAGCCTAAGGTTTAGATTGCCCTCTTTTGATTTATCTCCTCTTGAATACAAAATGCCATATCTTCTTTCCTCCCATTCTTGTCTTAGTTTCTCTCTCCTTTTACCTGTTAAGTGCCTCTTCTTTAGCTTTTCAAACAGTTCTCTTGAACCAAACACAAGCTTTTTGGGATTTTGTCCTCTTTCTATGCAAGAGTCCAGAGTTTGCTGTGCCAGAAATATGGCGGAATCTGAATACCGTGTGTTTATTCCATACTTTTGGGAAAGTATCTTTTTCAGTTCTTTTCTTTCCATTTTCTCCAACAGTCTTTTATAAGCAAACCTGACCATTGATGAGAACTTACGCATTAGGTTTAATACCTTTTCCTTAACTTCGTCTTTATCTAACATTAATACACC
>DAIUER010000190.1:0-1224 GCA_036845005.1 Thermocrinis sp. | reverse complement strand
GACCTTGGGGTAATAAGGGTTGAGGCTGCTATAAGGTTAAAAAGAAGGGAGCTTAAGTTCTTTGATGGGGACCTCTATCTGGAGATGGTTAGGGAATGAGAGTTGTCTTTATGGGCACTCCCTCCTTTGCACTTCCATCCTTGGAGGAACTTTTAAAACACTTTGAGGTGGTGGGCGTAATCACCCAGCAGGACAAGCCTGCGGGTAGGGGACAAAAGCTCACACCTCCACCGGTAAAGGAGTATGCCTTTAGGAAAGGGCTAAAGTGCTTCCAGCCAGAAAGTAAAGGAGAGATATACTCCATAGTGAAGGAGCTAAAGCCTCAGTGCGTGGTGGTGGTAGCCTACGGAAGAATACTACCCAAAGAGGTCCTTGAGCTTCCAAGCTTTGGCTGTATAAACCTACATGCGTCCTTGCTTCCCAAATATAGGGGGGCGTCTCCTATACAGAGGAG
Organism: Thermocrinis sp.; assembly: GCA_036845005.1. Classification (GTDB taxonomy): domain Bacteria; phylum Aquificota; class Aquificia; order Aquificales; family Aquificaceae; genus Thermocrinis. The sequence goes on along the minus strand of DAIUER010000190.1, from coordinate 770 downwards.
CCTTTTGGCAGGAGACCTTTTAACGGGCAACTCGGTTATGCTCATGGACGAAGGCATGGACACGGGTCCTGTGCTCCTCAGACAGGTGATAAAGGTCCAAGAGGAGGACAATTATCAGACCCTGTCTGAAAGGCTCGCCAGAGAGGGGGCAAGACTGCTGGTTCAAGCACTAAAAGGTTGGTTCAGAGGAGAGCTCAAGCCAACGCCTCAAAAAGGTCCGGCTACTTACGCACCACCCGTCTGCAAAGAAGCACTCAGGATATGCTGGAAGGCATCCGCGCAGAGTGTGATAAACCGCATAAGGGCATTCTATCCCAACGCTTACTGCTTTAATATCAAAGGAGAAAGGCTAAAGATTTTGAGGGCTAAGAAAGTAGAAGGATTGGAAGGGGAGGAAGGGCAGATATTGGATAACAAAAGGCTTGTGGTAGCCTGCGGAGAGGGTGCGGTGGAAATTTTGGAGCTTGTAAATCAAAAGGGCAAAAGGGTATCCGGGGAGGAGTTTTTGAAAGGCTACAGAGGGGAGTGGCTGTTCTAAAAATACAAACCCATTGACACAAAAAGGTATTTCCTCTAAAATCTAACCCTGATGTTTGTTAGCCTGCAGTTCAAGCTTGAACTGAAAAGGGAAGACAAAGAAAAACTCATAAAGCTTATGCGTAAGCAATCCTCCGCTATCCGAATAGCATACAACATGCTAAAAGAGTTGGAAAAAGAGAAAGCAAAAAAACCACACGTCCAAATATACCACAGACTAAGACAGCTCTATC
>DAIUER010000189.1:0-1228 GCA_036845005.1 Thermocrinis sp. | reverse complement strand
AGCCCTTGACCTTTCTGCGTGATGCCCCGGTGGTCTTAGGGCACAAAAGACTGCAGAGACCTCCCCAGACAAAAGTCGGTCAATACCTTCCAGCACCCCACCCACCGCATAGAGGGCAGTCTCATAAGACATACCTCTGGCGTAGGTGTCTGGGTCTAGATACCCTCCTCCGGAGGCGCAAAAATCGTGGATCTCTTGGATGTAGTTTATGTCGTGGTTTAAGCCCACCTCCTCCACCGTTGCCCTTCTTGGTTTGATCTTCTGCAGATGTTTAAAAAGCCCTCTGTTTTCTATCTCTTGCATTAGGCTTATGAGCCTGTCTTTGTTTTCGGGATGCCCCTTTTCGTTGTGCTCCAAATATATGCTGTCATAGACTATGCCCGTTTTCATTGAATGCCTCCTCCGAGCCTTTCCTTCAGTTCCTCCAGCTTAGTTAGCTTTTCCCAGGGGAGGTCCTCTTTGCCAAAGTGTCCATAGCAAGCGGTCTTTTTGTAGATGGGCTTTCTTAGGTCCAAAAACTCTATCATCCTTCTTGGGTTCAGTGGAAAGACCTCCCGCAGGGCTTCCTTTATTCTCTCCTTTTCTACCTTTTCGGTGCCATAGGTTTCTATATCAAAGGCAATGGGTTCGCTGACACCAAAGGCATAAGCCAACTGAACAAGGCAACGCTCCGCAAAGCCTCCAGCCACCACATGCTTTGCCATCATCCTTGCTAAGTAGGATGCGCTCCTGTCGGTCTTTGTGGGGTCTTTGCCCGAAAAGGCACTTCCCCCCGAGTAGGCGGTGTCTCCGTATGCGTCGGATACGATCTTCCTCCCGGTCTGCCCCACATCAGCCACAGGACCACCCAGCACAAACCTACCGGAGGGATTGACGAGAATTCTGGTTTCCTTGCTCATATACCTGCTGGGCACCACCTTCTTTACCGCCTCCTCCACCAAGTAATCCTTTAGCTTTTCCAAAGACACATCCGGGTCATGCTGGGCAAAGAGTATAATGTCTTTCACAAAGAGTGGCTTTGTGCCTTCATAGGCAACTGTAACAAGGGCTTTTCCGGCCGGTCTTAAAAAGGGTGCCCTTCCCGTTTTGCGAAGGTCTGCCAACTTTTTAGATAGAGAGTGTGCCAAGCTTATCGGAAGTGGCATATAGCTCTCTGTTTCGTTGCAAGCAAAACCTACCACCACCGCAGTGTCTCCCGCACCCTCTTGGGAGAGTCCGAGCACGATCT
>DAIUER010000188.1:0-1231 GCA_036845005.1 Thermocrinis sp. | reverse complement strand
CAGTGACAGTGCTAAACGCCTAGAGAACTTGGATGGATATAACCTCAGACAATTTGGCAAATGTGAATACTATTGGTTTCAAGGGGAGTAGACCTATCTTTCAGGACGTAATATCCTCCGTTACCGTAGGACTAAACACTGTAACCAATACTGTGAAATCTACCACCTACGGCGCTGGTGTTTTGGTGGATAGCACCCAAAAGCTCTGGACCATAGGCAACTTTAAACAAACAGGCGTGAACACAGACCTTGCAATACAGGGAAAGGGGCTTTTTATAGTAAAAGACCCAATCAGCGGAACCGCCTATTACACAAGGGATGGACAGTTTAGGCTAAGCAGGGATGGGTATATGGTAAATTCGGCAGGATTTAAGCTTCAGGGCTTTAGGGGTGATGAAAAAGGAAATATTATTGGCACAGGTTTAGAGGATATACATGTTGTGCAACAGCTTCCGCCAAAAGCCACAAGCACCATAAACTTTTTACAACCTTCCACCCTAACCGCGGATGCAGGCGTGCCAGCGGTAGCTTTTGATCCTACAAACCCTTCCTCCTACAACTACAAATACACCGTGACCATATACGACAGCTTGGGAACTCCCTATCAAGCAGACCTGTTTTTTAGAAGAACTGGAACAAACACATGGGAAATATATCTTAGGTCTGATATAGACCCAGCTAACTCCGGCTACGAGCTGTCGGGAGATTGGACTGTGAGCTTTGACCCGTTCGGAAAGTTGATATACGACAACACGACGGTTCTCAGGGAACCTTCCCCAGATGGTAAAAGTTTTTTATATTACCTAGATCCAGTCGCGTTAACTGTTCCTGCCACTACCCCCAGCGGTGGGACATTCCCCACCAACACCGATTGGCGTGTGTATGTGGGTGAGACGCTTCAAACTGGGGCTCCAAACACTGGGGAGCCTATATCAAACTCTTACATTACCCAATATTCTGCAGACTTTATAATAACCGCAGACCAAAACGGATACGCCAAGGGCGATCTGGTAGATGTGTATGTGCTATCTGAGGACGGTGCGGTTGTGGGAGTTTATTCCAATGGAAAATCATTGCCCTTGTATAGGGTAGCCATAGCAGTCTTTTCCGACCCTGAGGAGTTGATAAAAAAAGGTGCAAATCTGTATGCCTCCATTTCAACCCCACCCATAATGGTTGCCGGTAGTTCAGAAAAGGTGCGTTCTGGTATGTTGGAGATGTCACACGTGGA
>DAIUER010000187.1:0-1268 GCA_036845005.1 Thermocrinis sp. | reverse complement strand
TTTGTATAACATAGGGTAAAAGCTGGATCACTAATCCCTTTGTTGTTTCTTCTTGTTTTTCCCTTTGAATATGCGTGTAGAATAGAGAACTAAGTGTTATGTCTTCGTATCTTTTCCAAACAAGCTTTAAAAACTCCCGTTTTGGTTTTATTGCAGACCACGTGGGTGATCTATCTACAGCCCTTAGTACTTTTTCTATAGTTTCTTGCCTGACCATTGCAATAGGATAACTTTCTTGTTCTAATATCTCTTTTCTTAGATAGACTACAAAGGGCAAAGGTGCAAAAATTCTGTCCTTTATGTGCAACCTTAAAGAACATGTGGTAAGGCTAACCCACACAGTCAAAGGGACTGCATGAACAAGTCCCTCGTCTTCAATGTGATAAATAAGAACATACTCGTTAGGCATCCAAAAGAGTACTCTAACCTGACCTATTTCAACGGGTTGTCTTTTATCTTCCTTGACCTTTAACCTCTCCTCTCCTAAGCTTTCCTTGTACAGTTTCAGAGACATTTTCAGTTCTTCAATATTCCTCATATCCAACCACCTCGTAGTTTATATATAACCCTGCCTTTGGCAAATTTCTGACAGGAACCTGTCAATAAAGTATTTCACCGCATCTGCAGAAGGCTCGTAGGGCAGATGGTCCTTTAGCTTTCTTTTGAACCTTTCCCAACGCTTATAAAGGTTTGCTTCCGAAATACCTTTGGGCTTGTTGCAGTTTTTTTGAACTTCCTTACAAAGGTAATAGCAAACAACAGGATAGTCCTTTTCGTCCATTAGATCCAGAATAACCTCGTAAAACTCTTGACCTTCCGCCTTTTCCTCTACTCTATGCTCGTAGGCAAAAATTTTAGTTTCTTCTATATCTCTCTCGTCCTGTTCTGTTTTGGGCTTTGCCACCTCGTAAGGGATCTCCTCCGATGGTCTGATTTTGCTATAAAACTCCTCCACGCAAGACCTAACTATGCTTAGAAAGTACCGCCAGCTTATAAAGCTTTTTTCTTCTATGAGACTTTTCTGAAGGATCGTCATTTTTCTCAGCTCCGAAAGAACATCCTCTAAGTAGTCATCTCCCCAATTTCTTCTAAAGATTTCATCCTTTCTCGTTTGCCTTATAAACTTTGCGGTGGAGTTCTTTATGAACTCTCTCTCCTGCGGAGTTTCTCGTCCTTCCGCAAATCTAATTAAAAGCTCTCTGTAGTCCATCGCTCCTTACCTCTATAACATTTAACTTATCTATATGCTCTAAATCTTTACAAAAACC
>DAIUER010000186.1:0-1273 GCA_036845005.1 Thermocrinis sp. | reverse complement strand
GGAGGGAGAAAGGATAAAGGTTTACACTTCCAAAGGGGAAATGGAGGCGGACTTTCTAATAGGTGCGGACCGCTTTTATTCAAAGACCGCTGACCTTTTGGGCTACAGAAAGAAGAAGTTCTTTAGGTCCTTAGAATTCCAATGCCTTACAAACCTCAAAGAGGGTGTGCGCGTAGATGTGGGTCTAGTGGAAAAGGGCTACGCATGGGTTTTCCCACCAATGCGGGTATTACTTCCACAGGGAAAGAAAACCTTAAAATAGCCTACCGCTTTCAGAGATTTTCTTACCATTGGGGAAAGAGGGGGGCACTGAAGGCTTACTACTGACTTTTAAGGGGAGAGGAAAGCTACAAAAAGCTGTTTTTTAAGGCTTGGTTTCATTTAATCTAAAACAACCACCTTTCCAGTGGCTGTGGAAAACTCCCTTTTCTCTTCAAGCTTGTTAGTAAGAATATAGCCCAACGCCAAGCCTTTCCTTGACACTGATGTTATCAAACCTACCTCCTTTTCTCCGTCAAAGACTTTTTGTCCCTCTTGAAGGTTTTCTCCTTTGAAAAGAACCAAGGTTCTGGGAAGCCTGCCTTTGTAGTGAATTCTTGCTATAACCTCCTGTCCTACATAACAGCCCTTTGTTAGGCTTATGGCAACGTTCAAAAGCCCAGCCTCAAGGGGTGAGTAGCCCTCCCTCAACTCTTTTCTTATCCTCGGGACCTTTCTCTCTATCCTTAGGTCTTCAAAGTCCTCCTCGGTGATCTCTTCTTCCTTGGGAAGTTCAAGTCCGTCCAGCTTGCCAAAAACATCAAAACCTTCTTCTCTGATCCTTAAAGGATTGTTTGCCACAAAAACACCATCCTTTTCCAAGAACTTGCCCTCTTCTGGCACCATACCAAAGGTCTTCTCCACCCAATCTTTGGCGGATTCTCCAAAGACAAAAATGTGTTCAAGTGTAGTTAGGTCTTCAAAATACACCCTCAGAGAGAGCTTTAACCTTTCAAACTCCTCTATGATCTTTTTTGCATCTCCCTCTGTGTCCAAAAGGTATGCATCCTCCAGCTTATACACGAAGAAATCCTCTATAGGAGAACCGTTTTGTCTGAGCCAGAGGTTGTAGTTAAAGCTAAAGGGCTTTAGACCTTTTATGTCGTTGGTTAGCAGGCTGTGTAAGAAGGAGGTGTGCTCCTCCTGAAAGCCCTTTGGCAGAGTTTTACCTTTTTTACCAAAGACCTTTATCTTAGACCTTTTTAGCCTTACCCACTTCACTCCATTTCCTCCT
>DAIUER010000185.1:0-1289 GCA_036845005.1 Thermocrinis sp. | reverse complement strand
AACACCCTCCGCTCGCACCAAAGCCAAGATCTCATCCTTCAAGCTTTCGGGATAATCCCCCTGAAGTAGCACACTGCCCGAAGGATAAAGGGTAATGTAAGCTTTGCCATCGGTCAAACTGGCGTAGGCGTTTGGGACATCCCTCTTTTGAAAACCCTTTTTGAGCAAAAGCTCCACAGCCCTTTGTAGGTGCTCTTTGGGAAGCTTTATGGAAGGCATTTAAGAATTAGCCTCTTTGCGTAATAGCGCCCATCTACCGTTATATATTTGAGTATTTTGTTGAGGTTTCTTATACCCTTTAGGTCCTCCAAGGAAGAGAGCCCGAGAAAATCTTTTCTTTCCATCAGTTAAAAGATAAAACCTTTTGACATTCAAGCATGATCCTGGAAAGGTTATAGGTGGAACTGCTTTCAAAGAATGGAAGGGTCTCCTTTATGCCCCTCTGGTGGGCAGAGTGAGCACAATACAAAAGCCTTGCACCCAATTTCTTGAGCTCTTCTGTCTCGGGTCTTATGGTGTAGTATGCACCGTTGCCCGTGAAAAAGATGACAACCTCTCCCCTCTTTACAAGCTCCTTCACCAAGTTAAAAATGGTGGTGTGGTCCTTTGAGAAGGGATTACTGCTTACTACAAAGAGAACTCTCATTTCGCCTTCCTTATAAGGATTTCCCAGGTGTTATTGTCAAGCTTGTTTATGGCAAGGACCTCTTGTCCTTCTTCTCTCATACTTTTTGGCACACTCTCCACGGAAGGTGGATAGTCCAAGACCACCCTAAGCACTTGACCCAGCTCCATCTGCTCCAACACCAGCTTGCTTTTCACAAAAGTAAAAGGGCAAACCTCGCCTATGATGTTCAGTTCCCTGTCTGCCATAGTTAAAATTATATGCCCTGAGTATGAAAATTGAAGAGCTAAAAAAGGTTATAGAGATCCTCAGAGAGGAATACCCAAAGCTGAAGGCTCCCATAGAAAAGCTCATAGCCCACAAAAAGGGAGACCCCTTTAGGGCTCTGGTTTGCACCCTCTTATCAACCCGCACCAAAGATGAAACCACCGCAGAGGTCTGCCAAAGGCTCTTTGAAAGGGTAAAAAACTGGGAAGACCTGCTTACCATAGACCTGAGGGAACTTGAAAGGCTTTTATACCCAGTGGGTTTTTACAAAAACAAGGCAAGGTATCTCAAAGAGTTGGCAAGGCAGATAAAGGAGGAGTTCGGCGGAGAGGTTCCTTCGGACCTCGAGGGACTGCTAAGGCTAAAGGGTGTGGGTAGAAAGGTGGCAAACATCGTT
>DAIUER010000184.1:0-1322 GCA_036845005.1 Thermocrinis sp. | reverse complement strand
CTCCCTTTTTCTCCGCGCACTCCTTTAGATGGGCTTGCCTGTTGTACAGCAGTTCAAAGACGCCCTGCCCCTCTCTTATGAGGGAGTAATCAAAGAGCATATAGTCTTCCGTCAAACCCACAGAGGTGGTGTTTATTATTAGGTCTGCCTTTGGCACAACCTCCTCTGGGGATTCCACCACATCCACCCCAAAGCTTTGGGAAAGGCTTTTAGCCTTTTCCTTTGTCCTGTTCCACAAAAAGACTTGCGCTTCCTCTTGCTTTAGGGCATAGAGCACCGCCCGGGCAGAACCACCAGCCCCCAAAACTAAAACCCTCTTACCCTCTAACTCGGGAAGAATTTCTTTAAGGCTTTTTAAAAAACCCACCCAATCAGTGTTGTAGCCTTCTGTTCTTTCCCCAAACTTGACCGTATTTACCGCCCCAATGCTCTTGGCGTGCTCGTCCGCATAATCAACAAGTGCAAGGACCTTCTCCTTGTGCGGGATTGTAATATTCACACCTTTTACTCCCAATGCCTTTAGCCCCTCAAGGGCAGTCTTTAGGTCCTCGGGTTTTACCTCAAAGGGAACATACACCGCGTTTAAGCCCAGGTGCTCAAAGATTCTGTTTTGAAAGATGGGAGAGAGGGAATGACTTATGGGATATCCAACGACGCCGTAGAGGGCGGTCTTCCCGGAGATTTTCATAAAAGATTGTGCTTGGGAACGGAGATTTCCACCTTTTTTACCCAGTCTAGATTGCCCTTGAGGGCAATGTCCACCACTTCCTTTACGCTAACATCCACTATGGGACAATCGGTGCATCCCCCCTCAAACTGCAAATAAACCTCCCCCTCTTTGATATCCCCGACCATTAGGTTTCCGTGCTGTTCCTTCAGGGCTGGTCTTATCTTGTCAAGGACCAGTTCAACCTCCTTTAGTTTTTCCCTTTCCATGATGGATCCTCCAACTTTCTAATTAAATTTTGGATTTTCATCCAGAGTTTTCCCTGATCTTCCTCATCCAACTCCATCAACCTAAAATAGCCCTTTAGGGTTAGCTTGTCCGCCACCACATCAAGAAGGTCTTCCTCCTCCAACCTGCCAAGCCCATAATCCCGCAGAATCTCCCTAACCTGTGGGTAGTCCTCCAGAAGCTCTTTGAGGTTTATGTCTAATGTAATCCTCTCCCTCATAGTTCTTTTACTTTTCTCACAAAGAGATGAAACTCGCCGTCTTCTTCATACATGCCCAAGAACTCTTGCCCAGTAGCTTTGCACCAGGCGGGAATCTCCTCCAACACGCCCGGGTCAACCGCTATCAACTCTAAAATCAGCCCTATT
>DAIUER010000183.1:0-1330 GCA_036845005.1 Thermocrinis sp. | reverse complement strand
ACTGTGTAAAATACTGGGGTAAGATGGTAAAAAAGGTAGCCAAAAATATAAAAAGCTTGAGGATGCGGTCATTCCAAAGGATATAGACTACGACAAGGTGCCCGGGCTCACAAACGAGGCAAGGGAAAAGCTCAAAAGGTTCAGACCGCTGACGGTGGGGCAAGCCAGTAGGATAGACGGCATTACACCAGCCACCATAACAGCCCTGCTGGCATTTTTGGGCAAGCTAGACTGAGATGCTACTTGTTGCTATAGTTCTATACATACTTCTAACCTTAGCCATAGGGGTCTATGCAAGCACCTTTGTAAAGAACTCAAAGGATTACCTTTTGGCGGGGAGAAATCTTCCCTTCTTTATGGCTACCTTTGTTGCCTTTGCCACCTGGTTTGGTGCGGAAACCGTTTTGGGGGCATCCTCTCAGATGGCAAAGGAAGGGCTTTGGGGAGTGATAGAAGACCCCTTTGGCGCAGCCCTCTGCCTAATATTGGTGGGTTTATTCTTTGCAAAGCCCTTGTATAGGCTGAACCTCTTGACCTTTGGAGATTTTTACAGAAGGTTTTACGGCAGAAAGGCGGAAATTGTGGCGAGCCTTTTTCTCATAGCGTCCTACTTTGGTTGGATCGGTGCCCAGATGCTCGCCATAGGCTTGATCCTGAGCATAACCACCGGTGTTAGCGTAAAGCTTGGGACTGTTATAGGTTCTTTGGTGGTGGTCTTTTATACCTTTTTGGGTGGCATGTGGGCGGTCTCTCTTACGGATTTTATCCAAACCATAATGATCATAGTGGGGCTTTTGTTTGCCCTGTATGAAGTTTCTCAAGGCTTTAGTCATGTCCCTCAAGTCTTAGCTTCCCAACCGCCGGAGTTTTACAAGTTCTTTCCATCCTTAAACCTTCAGGAGTTTTTGCTCTTTATCACCGCCCTTATTACCATAGGACTTGGTTCCATACCCCAGCAGGATGTCTTCCAAAGGGTTATGTCCTCTCGCTCGGAAAGGGTTGCAGTCTATTCTTCCATTACTGCTGGTTTTATGTATTTAACTATTGCCTTTATTCCTCTTATCCTTGCCATCTTTGCAAGGGTAAAGTACCCAGAGCTTTTGGAGCTTGACGCCCAACTGATGCTTCCTACGCTAATTATGGAGCATACCTCTACCCTTACAAAGGTTCTATTCTTTGGGGCACTGCTCTCTGCCATAATGAGCACATCCAGTTCTGCTATTCTTGCACCTTCTGCAATCCTAAGTGAAAACCTTCTGAGACCGATGTTTAAAAACCTCTCCGCCAGGGGCTTTCTCTGGCTCAACAGGTTTTCTGTGATTTTGATAAG
>DAIUER010000182.1:0-1346 GCA_036845005.1 Thermocrinis sp. | reverse complement strand
CGATCTTTTCCCACTTTCCTTCACCGTCCTTGGGTTCTAAGTTAAACCTTTTGGCAAGCCAAAGATGTAGTCCTTGTTTCTTGAAAAGCAGAGGCACTTCATAAATGGTTTCCACATCGTGGGCGGATATTACCGCAGAAGGGCTAACATTTGTAAAAAGAGATAGCTTTTCCTTTACTTCCTTTGGTATTTCGCATTCAGACCTGCATATCAAAACATCGGGCTGAATGCCTATTGCCCTCAACTCTTTAACTGAATGTTGGGTGGGTTTTGTCTTTAGCTCTCCCACACTTTTTACATAGGGCACATAGGTTACATGCACATAGACGCAGTTTTCCCTTCCAAGCTCCATTCCAAGCTGTCTGATGGCTTCTAAGAAAGGAAGGCTCTCTATATCTCCTACCGTTCCACCCACTTCCACGATAACAAAGTCGTGGTCCTTTTCAATGGACCTTATTAGCCTTTTTATCTCATCGGTTATGTGGGGTATTACTTGAACTGTTGCACCAAGGTAATCTCCCTTTCTTTCCCTCTGAAGAACATTGAAATAGACCCTTCCAGAGGTAATGTTGTTCTCCCTACCCATCTGAGCTTTGGTAAACCTTTCATAATGCCCAAGGTCTAAGTCCGTTTCTGCACCATCCTCTGTTACATAGACCTCTCCGTGCTGATAAGGGCTCATGGTTCCAGGGTCAACGTTTAGGTAAGGGTCCAGCTTCTGAAGGGTGATCCTGTAGCCCATCTCCTCAAGGAGGGATGCTATTGCCGCAGAGGATACCCCTTTGCCTAAGGAAGATAGAACACCGCCCGTTACGAAGATATACCTTGCCACGGAGGGAATATTTTAACCTACCAGGTACATAGTTTCCGCTTCCACCGCCTTTTTGCCATCCTCCAAGATCATATCCCTGTAAGATTTGCCCGCGGGTACCATGGGAAGAACGTTTTCTTCCTTATCCACCACAAAGTCAAGGACTACTGGTCTGTCTTGGACCTTCAAAGCTTCTTCTATTATTTCCCTTACTTCTTTAGGTTTTTCTGCCCTAAAGCCTACCGCACCACAGGCTTCCGCCAATTTTACAAAGTCCGGCTGAACGCTCAAGTCCACCTCCGCATACCTTCTGTCGTAAAAGAGCTCTTGCCACTGGCGAACCATTCCCAAGTAAGCGTTGTTTATTATGGCGATCTTTACGGGCACCTTATACTGCACTGCGGTAATGAGCTCTTGCATCGTCATAACAAAGGAACCATCCCCGTCTATAACAAACACCTCCTTTTCTGGTCTTCCGATCTTTGCCCCAATGGCGGCAGGAAAGCCAAAGCCCATAGTTCCAAGCCCTCCGGAG
>DAIUER010000181.1:0-1365 GCA_036845005.1 Thermocrinis sp. | reverse complement strand
AAAAAGGTTATACCTTTGGAGGATGGAGAGATAGCAGACCTCACTCCGGATGGTGTTAGCATCTACGACTTTGAGGGCAATCTAAAGGTAAAGGAATCTATAACTGTTCAGTGGGACCTGCTATCCGCCGAGAAGGGAGGTTTCAAACATTTTATGCTAAAAGAGATCTTTGAACAACCTCGGGTAGTGGCAGACACAATAAAGGGCTACATTTCCCGAGATTACGAACTGCCCTTCTCCCTAAAGGACTTTAGGAGGATCGTTATAACCGCCTGCGGAACATCCTATCACGCAGGGCTCATAGGCAAATACTGGCTTGAAAGGTTTGCGGGCATTCCTGTGGAGGTATTGTACGCCTCGGAGCTCAGGTACTCAGACACCCCCGTAGGAGAGGGAGACCTGGTGATTGCCATATCCCAATCGGGCGAAACTGCAGACACACGCTTTTCTGCCCTATCTGCCAAAGAAAAGGGTGCAGTTTTGCTGTCTATCGTGAACGTAATGGGCAGTGCCCTGAGCAGGGAGTCTGATTACACCCTATACACCCACGCAGGACCCGAGATAGGTGTTGCAGCGACCAAGACCTTTACCTGTCAATTGGCAGTTCTCTTTTCCTTAGCCATAAGCGAACATCCAGAGAGGGAAAATCTTATAAACCAGCTTTTGAGGGTTCCCCACCTCATGGAGGAAGTTCTGTCAAAGGCTGAGGGCATAAAGGAGGTGGCGCTTAACTATTCCCAAAAGAAGAACCTTCTCTACTTGGGAAGGTATCTAAGCTACCCAGTTGCCTTAGAAGGTGCCCTAAAACTGAAGGAAATTTCTTACATACACGCGGAGGGTTATCCTGCCGGTGAGATGAAGCACGGTCCCATAGCCCTCATAGACCAGCATATGCCCGTTGTGGTGGTAGCCACAAGGGATAGGGTTTATGAGAAGATCCTCTCCAACATAGAGGAGGTGCTCGCAAGAAAAGGTATAGTTATATCCGTTGGCTTTGAGGGCGATGAAAACCTCAAAAGGCTTTCAAAGGACTTTATTGAAATTCCCCAGGTGGTGGAGGAACTGAGCCCTTTCTTGACAGTTCTTCCCCTACAGCTCTTTGCCTACTATATCGCAGACTACTTGGGGCTGGATGTGGATCAACCAAGAAACTTGGCAAAGACCGTCACTGTTGAGTGAATAGAAGCTTTAAAAGTCCCATCTGGGCATATACCCTGTTCTCCGCCTGTGTAAAGATAAAGTCTGCAAACTTTTCAAACACATCCTCAGTGATCTCTTCTCCCTTTTTGGCAGGCAAGCAGTGCATCACCAATACTGTGTCCTTTGCGTGCTTCAAAAGCTCACCATTTACTTGATAGCCTTTTA
>DAIUER010000180.1:0-1381 GCA_036845005.1 Thermocrinis sp. | reverse complement strand
CCCACATCCCCAGTCATAATCCAGGGCTACACCGCGGTTTTTAGCTATTCTGCCGGTTGTCCTACCTTTCTTCCTACATCAGAAACAAAAACGGTCTCCGCCTTCGTGCCGGCACCATCCGGTGGAGAGAGCACAGCACAGGTTTCCATCACATACAGCACCCAACCCTTTGCGACGAGTGTTAATATATCGAATGTGTGCATGACCACCACAACGACAAGCTTTAGACCACCGCCGGGTTTTTCTGGTGTTTGCAATGTGAACGCAGTGTATAACTGGACTGTAATGGAGCAATACACTGGAAAGGTAAAAACAGTATCTGTGCCCGTGAGCTTTCAGGTCGTGCCCGGCACTGGAACCTGCGTGCCTTAATGTGAGGCGGTAGGGCACTGTTCTTTCCTTGCGTACCCCTCTTCCCAAAAACAGGTCAGCTTGTAGCAGGGTATGGTTTCAAAGAATCTATCTGAAAGCTTGGAGAGCTTTAAATAGGTCCTGTGGGGCGGGATCTTTGACACATGGGCGTAATAGTTGGCAGAGAAGAGCTCAAGGCTACAGTATTTTGGTCTTTGGTTTGTGGAAAACTCAAACAGCAAATAATCTCTTGCTAAGGAAAGGGACGCATCTTTTATTCTAAAGGGGTGCATCTTGAACTCTCTAACACTGGATGGGTTTTGTATGGTCGTTCCCACCCATTGGTCGTCAAGCAACACTTCCACCCGCACGCTTTCACCTTCCTTTGGGAAGGTCAAAAACTCCCTCCTACTGACTCTGCACTCATAGGTGGCAGAAAAGCCTTTTGAGTATGCCCTGAGGTTCTGAAAGAGTGGGTCCATTGATATGGGTATTGGAGACAGGCTTATGCTGTGCTCCGCGGGGAGTGGCTTTGGAAGGTCTGCAAAAACGCTCACATAAACATTACATCTTTCACTTTCAATGCGCCTTTCTAACCGCACCGAGTAATCAAGGAGGTCCAAAAGGAGAAAGCCATCCGGTTTGCCCACGGGAAAGGTGATGCCTTTGTAAGTGGCAAGCATTTGGGTGGCATCCAAGCCAAAGCCTCGCACGCTAACTCTTACCTTTCCACAGTCTGGCTCGGAACCGCTCCTGCAAGTGGGACCGCCCAGGCTTATGGGCTGTTCAAGACTACTTCCCACCGCATAATAAAGACCATCTCCAAAACCCACAAGGGCTACCCTTTTGTCGGAGGTCACCCTTGAAGAGCTTGCGGTAAGGTTCCCTTGGGCTGGTCCCTCCACACTGCCAAAGAGTTCCACATCCGCAGGTGCGTCCTGAAGGTTTAGGGTGTATAAACTTTCCACCACCAACCTTTCGCCCACGGGTGCGTAAAAAACGCCCTTTGGAGTTATAAAGGCAAGGTATG
>DAIUER010000179.1:0-1415 GCA_036845005.1 Thermocrinis sp. | reverse complement strand
CTAAAGCCATCTATGTTTTTTCTTCTTTACATAGCCCTTTACATACTTAGCCTGAACCTTATAAAGATCACCGCCCAAGAACTGGGACGCAGTCCCCTTTTGGGGGCTTTGCCCTTTTTTGTGCTTGTCTTACTCTCCTTCAGAAGCCTTTACTATCTGGGCAAAGGATTCAGGGTCTAAGCTGGCGGTTCCCACCAAAAGACCATCCACATCGGGCATAGAAAGAAAGTCTTTGGCGTTCTTTGGGCTTACACTGCCTCCATACAAGACCCTGACTTCTCCCAAAAACTCTTTTATAAACCTATGGACAAACTGGGCATCCTCTGGTGTGGCGGGCGTTCCTGTGCCTATTGCCCAGACTGGTTCGTAGGCAATGTCAATCTTGCCCGCCAAATCCTCCAAACCGGACAATCCAAGCTTTAGCTGGCTTTCCACCACCTTTAAGGTCATGCCTGCGTTTCGGTCTTCTATCTTTTCCCCCACGCAGAGGATGGGTCTTATTCCCTTTTCCAAGCAGGCTATAACCTTTTTGTTTATCATCTCGTCGGTTTCTCCAAAGAGCCACCTTCTTTCTGAGTGCCCAACTATAACATAAGACACGCCAAGTCCCTTAAGCATGCTAAGGGATATTTCTCCCGTAAAGGCTCCCTTTTCCTCATAGTGGCAGTTTTGGGCTCCAAGCCTTATATGGCTATCTTTAAGCATTTCTCCTGCCACGCAAAGGGAGGTAAAGGGAGGACAAAGAAGAATTTCCGTGTTTTTAACATCCCTTACAAGTTCCAAAAACTTTGTTATGTACTCCTTCGTTTGGGAGGGTGTTTTGTTCATTTTCCAGTTGCCCGCAATCAGTTTCATAGCAAAATATTCTACAATATTTGTATGGAAAGGGCTTTAGTGGGTATAATAATGGGAAGCATCTCCGACTGGGAGTATCTAAAGCCCGCTTATGAAGTTTTGAAGGAGTTTGGAGTGCCCTGCGAGGTTAAGGTGGTCTCCGCCCATCGCACGCCGGAACTTATGTTTGAGTACGCCAAAACCGCAAGGGAAAGGGGCATAGAGGTGATCATCGCCGGTGCGGGAGGTTCTGCCCATCTGCCGGGTATGACCGCCTCCATGACTACCCTGCCAGTTATAGGAGTTCCCATACCCACAAAGCATTTGGGAGGTGTTGATTCTTTGCACTCCATCGTCCAAATGCCCGCGGGCGTTCCTGTGGCTACTGTAGGCATTGGCAACGGTGCCAACGCAGGACTTTTGGCGGTCAGGATCCTTTCCATAAAGGAGCCAGAGCTTGAGAAAAAGCTGCAGGATTACACCAAAAAGTTAGAGGAAATAGTGGCTAAGATGAACGAAGACCTGAAAAATATGCTATAATAGATAAGATGGAGGAAGGAAATGGCACTGAGGATCAGGCT
>DAIUER010000178.1:0-1418 GCA_036845005.1 Thermocrinis sp. | reverse complement strand
GGAGTGGTGTAGGTGATCCAGCAGA
Source organism: Thermocrinis sp. (assembly GCA_036845005.1). GTDB lineage: Bacteria > Aquificota > Aquificia > Aquificales > Aquificaceae > Thermocrinis. The sequence continues at coordinate 1,393 of DAIUER010000178.1, read as the reverse complement.
GGGCTTGGGGTTTTCCTTTTTCAAACCAATAGCTTCCCACTGGCTCTGTCCAGAAGGAGAACTTTGGGGGTGGGTCATCACCCGGTGCGGGTTCAAGCCCGGAAAAGTCTATGGTCCTTCTGTCCAATCTTGCGGGAGTGCCCGTTTTGAACCTCATTAGTGGAAAGCCATGCCTTTTGTAAAAGTCTGCCAGTCCGGTGGAGTTTGGCTCCCAAGCCCTACCGCCCGAAAAGGTTTTATCGCCTATGTAAATAAGTCCGTTTAAGAAAGTGCCCGTGGTGACCACCACAGCCTTTACTTTGTATTCAAGCCCAAGGCGAGTTTTTACTCCTACCACTCGGTTGTTTTCCACGATAATATCCACCACCTCGTCCTGTTTTATGTGAAGGTTTTCTTGACTTTCGCAGACCCTCTTCATATACTCTCTGTATGCCTTTTTGTCCGCCTGAGCCCTCGGAGACCAAACCGCTTTTCCCTTACGGGTGTTTAACATCTTAAACTGAATGCCCGTATGGTCTATAGCCTTTCCCATCTCTCCACCAAGGGCGTCTATCTCCCTTACTACAATGCCCTTTGCCACCCCACCTATGGCAGGATTGCAGGACATCTGTCCAATGGTGTCTGCGTTCAGTATGAACATAACCGTCTTGGCACCCATACGGGCGCTTGCAAGCGCCGCCTCTATGCCCGCATGACCACCACCAATAACCGCCACATCAAACTCATCCACCAACATAGGGATAAAATATATACTAATGCAACTTGGAGAGTTAAGTGAAAGGCAGAGGGAGTTTTTGCAAATGGTTTTTGAAATGGAAGAGTTGCCCTTAAATCAGGAACTGGAGGAGTTTTTGAACTCCAAAGGTTGCAAGCTCTATAGCTGTCTTGGTTGCGGAAAGCTCATATTTCACGATAACTACGAGTTTTGGAACCTTACCGATTGCTGTGATGATAACTCCAAGCTGGTGGAAGGAGGGCTCTTGTGTGAAGTATGCTACGGCAAAAGTGCGGAGAACCTGAAGGATTGGATCCTGTTTAGACCTACCTATACTAAGCCTGTGGAGTTTAGAGGTAAGTTCAATGCCTCAGATAAAGAACTTTGACGAAGTCAGGGAGTTTATAAAAGGCACCTCAGAGAAGACCGCCATATATGTGGGTTGCGATTCAAGGCAAGTAAACGATAGCACCCTATTCGTGGTGGTGATAGTGGTTCATATAGACTCCTGCAGGGGTGCCAAGGTCTTTTGGAAGACGGAAAAGGTAAAGCGCATAAGGTCCCTAAGACAAAGGCTCATGGAGGAGGTAAGCAGGGCGGTTTACACCGCTTTGGAGCTCATAGATGTGGTGGGCAACAGACCCTTTGAGGTGCATTTAGACATAAACCCAAACCCAC
>DAIUER010000177.1:0-1422 GCA_036845005.1 Thermocrinis sp. | reverse complement strand
AACCTTTTAAGCTTCCAAGAGATTATTCCCATGTTGGTAGGAGAGCCCACCGCCAACCCATCCGCCCAAAGCACATCCTCTTTTGTAGCATCATCCACCTTCTTGATCCTCACCTCAATACCTTCCACCCTTTTTGCACCCTCCGCCACAAGGTATGCCATCTTTTCCGTGTTTCCAGTGCTTGAATCATAAAGCACCAACACTTTACCCATAGCAAAACCCCCTAAATAGTTAGTTTAACCACAGACTCTATGTGATAGGTCTGAGGGAAGTTATCCACCAAATGCACGCCCTCTATTTTATATCCACCGGAGGTTAAAACCTTTAGGTCCCTTGCCAAGGTGGTGGGATTGCAGGATATGTATATGACCCTTTTGGGTTTGTTTTGGACGATGAGCTTTGCCTCGCCCTCCGAGAGCCCCTCCCTTGGAGGGTCCAGAACCAAAAGGTCTATGACCTCTCCCGCATGGTTTTTAAGGGTGTCTATAGCCTTCTCGTGGGCAAAGGAAACATTGGAAACTTGGTTTAGCTTGGCGTTGTAGATGGCATCCTTGACCGCACTCTGATTGGCATCAGAGCCAAAAAGAAACTCGCAATGTTCCGAGAGCCAAAAGCTGAAAAAACCCACACCGCTATGAAGCTCAAGAACCCTCTTTACCCTCTCTTCCTCAGCTACCAATTTGGGAAAATCCTCATAGAGGGTATGATTTATCTGAAAGATAGAATCGTTGCTAACTCTGAGGACAAACCTCCCGCTCCTAACAAAGGTCCATTCTCTTCCCACCTCCGCCCTTTTAATGAGCTTTCCACCGAGCAGAGTGTAGTTGCCCAAGCCCACCACCTCTTTAGGCAGGATATGTTCTTTCAGCTTTCTCAGTTTTTGAGTTTCCATAGGGCTTATGGTTATGAGCTTTAAAAGGAATTCATCCTCCTGGGGTGAGTAAAAAACATGGATTTCCTGAAGTTCGTTTACCAATCTTGCAGTTTCTTTCAGGGAGGGTATCAGCTGGTTGATCTTTGGATGTGCCAAAAGGCACTCTTCGATGGGCACCAGCTCCCCACTGCCCCAAGCAAAGAAGCCCAAACGCCCATCCCTTATCTTAAACTGAACCCTCGTTCTGTAGCCAAACTCCCCTTTGGAACCAAGGACACCATTGACAGAGCTAAGTTTTATCTTTCCTATTCTCTCCAAGGATTCTAAGAGTATGTCTCCCTTTGTCCTGAGCTGCTCTTGATACTCTATATGCTGCCACTGACAGCCACCGCAGTGGGTGTAATATTTGCATGGTGGTGTTCTTCTCCATTGAGAGCCTATCTTTACAGTCTTTACCACCGCCTCCGTGTAGTCCTTCTTTTCCTTTAGAACTTCCACCTCCACCAGTTCTTTTGGTGCGGCGTATCGGACAAAGAACTTTTTACCCT
>DAIUER010000176.1:0-1453 GCA_036845005.1 Thermocrinis sp. | reverse complement strand
TGTGCCTGAAGCTGTCTGAGGGTGTTTTCATACTCGGAGGGGTCTATCTTTAAAAGGGGCTGTCCTGCCCTTACAAAGGCACCCTCTTCCACATATAGCTGGGCAACCCTCCCGCTTACCTCTGGCTTAAGAATTACATCCTGAGGAGACTCAAAGTAGCCCTTTGTGGTGTAGTACTCCTCCACCTCCTGGCTTGAGACTGTGTAGGTGGTTATAACCACAGGTTTTTGCGTTCTTTGCTCTTGGGGTTTTTGTTCCTTTTTCCCGCAGGCAAACAAAAAAACCAAACTGAAGAGAAGTGCCCACATGTTGGGGAAATTATAACATACCGACCAGTCAGTCAATTAAGCGTAAAAGTTCTTTCGGATGGTCCAAATGATAGTCCGGTGGGCTATGGGGGGTTTTGTATCCCCAACGGGCGTGGGCGGTCAGCATGCCAGCCCTCCTTCCCGCCAGAATATCGTTTTCTGAGTCTCCCACCATCAGGCTAAGCTCAGGAGGAACCTCCAAATGTTTGGCTATTTCTAACAGAGGCAAAGGGGAGGGCTTTTTCTCTGGTAATAGGTCCGCACCCAACACCTCGTCAAAGTAGTGGAGCATTTTTAACCTTTTTAACACCTCCAGAGTTATGGCGTGGGGCTTGTTGGTAGCAATAGCTAAAAGTATTCCCCTTTCCTTCAAGCCCTCCAAGGTTTCCACTACTCCTTCGTAGGGTTTGGTGTGTATTACGGGCTCTGAGATGTAGTAGTGTAAAAATCTCTCCAGAGCCTTTTCTAACTCCTGCCCATGAAAGAAGTTTGCCAAAAGGCTTCGGGCACCATCTCCTATGTTCTTTCTAACCTCATCGGCGGGCACATCCTTATCCTTGAACTCTCTATAAACACGACCCACATGGAGGGCTATATCCTCCGCAGAATCAATAAGCGTGCCATCAAGGTCAAAGATCACCAACTTTATGTTGCACAGCTTTCGCATTCTTCTATATCCGTCATGGATTTGCTCCTGCAGTAGTATATGGTCTTTAGCCCAAGCTCCCACGCTAAGGCGTAAAGCCTCGAGAGGGTGGGACCGTCTATCTTTTCAGGGTCAATAAAGAGGTTCAAGCTTTGGGATTGGTCTATCCACTTTTGACGCTCCGCCGCTGCACGGATGATCCACTCTTGGTCTATGTTATAGGCAGATTTATAGTGCCAAAAGTATTTATCCACCTCGGGCGGAACTTGGGGCAAAATGCCAGACATGTTCTCTTCTTTGTAGAACTTGGCAAAAATTGGGTCTATGGAAGGAGTAGCACCCACTATTAAAGAAGTAGAACCAGTGGGCATGGGCGCCAACAAATAGGCATTCCTCATCCCATTCTTTTTAACCTCCTCTGCCAAAGTTAGCCAATCAAAATTGTTTCCGTTCTCTTGGGAAAGCCTTTGGTTCTCCTCGGGCGTTCTTCCAAAGAATA
>DAIUER010000175.1:0-1455 GCA_036845005.1 Thermocrinis sp. | reverse complement strand
TTTCCGTTCTCTTGGGAAAGCCTTTGGTTCTCCTCGGGCGTTCTTCCAAAGAATATTCCCTTACTCCAGTCTGAACCATCAAAAAGCGGATATTTGCCTCTCTCTTTTGCAAGTTCCATTGAACCCTTTATGGCATAATAAGCTATCCTTTCAAAGAGACTGTTTGCAAACCTAAGGTGCTGGTCTGACTCCCAAGGAATTCCGTTTTTCACAAGGCAGTAGTGATAGTTGCTAACACCTATGCCTATTGCCCTGTAGCGTTTGTTGGTATACTGTGCCTCCTTTATGGCATAGAAGTTCATCTCTATCACATTGTCCAGCATCCGCACGAGGATGGGAACAACCATCTCCAAGTCCTCCTTTGTCCAAACCCTGCCAAGGTTTATAGAACCCAGATTACACACCACCACATCCCCAGACTTTTTCACATGGTTTATAGTGCCATCCTCCGATAGCGTTTCTGAGATATGGGTTGATATGCTTTGATTTTGCACTATCTCATGGCAGAGATTTGAGGAATAGACCATACCGCAGTGCTTGTTAGGGTTTAACCTGTTGGCGGTGTCCCTGAAGAAGATGTAAGGTTCTCCCGTTTCAAAAACCACAGTAAGCAACCTCTTCCACAGTTCAAAGGCAGAAATCTCCCTCTTTGCATAGTCTGGAAGTTCCTTTTCCAGCTTTAGGTAAATCTCTTCAAACTCCTCTCCGTAAAAGTCTTCCAGGTTTTTGCCGTCTCGGACGTTCTTGCAGTAATACGGGTCAAAAAGCGTCCATTTTCCGTTTTCTTTTAGCCTTTTCATGAAAAGGTCTGGGATGGAGATGGCAGGATGTATATCGTGGGCTTTCTTTCTCTCATCGCCCACGTTGGTTTTGACCTCCAAAAAGTCCAAAACATCCTTGTGCCATATATCCAATGTGATTGACGCACTCCCCTTCCTCATCCCAAGCTGATCCACATACACCATCACGTCGTTGATAATCTTCACCACAGGCAAAACGCCACTGCTTGCACCCTTGAACTTTCTTATGGGGGCGCCCGTTGCCCTTATCTTTCCAAGGTATATACCCAGCCCACCAGCGAACTTGGAGATCATCCCAGCCTTTTTCACGTTGTCAAAGATGTCATAAAGGTCGTCATCCACCGTCAAAACAAAGCAGGAAGATAGCTGAGTGTAAGGCCGTCTTGCGTTCATCAATGTGGGCGTAGCCAAAGATATGAGATGGAGGGACTGCAGGTCATAGAAGGTCTTTGCCCAGTTTAGTCTCTCTTCTTTCCTTTCTGGGATCGCCAAGGTCATGGCAATTAACATATACATCTCCTGCGGAAGTTCAATCACCCTTCCTTCTTCGTCCCTAACCAAATATCTGTCAAAAAGCACCTTTATGCCCGTGTATGTAAAGAGAAGGTCTCTGTCTGGGTCAATATAGCGGGCGAGCTGGTCAATCTCCTCCTTT
>DAIUER010000174.1:0-1463 GCA_036845005.1 Thermocrinis sp. | reverse complement strand
TTGAGGGGAGTGGGTGTTATAATTACAGACTACAGAAGGGTTAAAATATCCTCTGACCTAAGCATAGCGGGCACTGTGGAGGTGCGGAGTTTTCCAAAGGCAAAACAGACAAAAAAGGAAGAGATTCCACTTACCCTAGACCTAAAGGTCTCTTCTTATGAGCCTCTCAGGGTATATCTGCCAGAGGGATACATATACAGCTCTTTGGAGGGTTATGCAAAGGGAAAGTTGGATGACCTTGAGTATAAGTTTAGGTTTTCACTTTCTGGGGGAGAGCTAAAGTATTTCAACAAAAAATTCTATGTAAAGTCTGGCTTTTTTGAGTTTGACAAAAAGAGCAAAAACATAGACCTAACCATAGCATCGTCCTTGCCCGATTATGTGATCCTCATAAATCTAAAGGGAGATCCCGAGTATCCTAAGGTTTTACTTAACTCTGAACCGCCAAGAGAAACAAGAAAAATAATAACAGACCTTGTGTTGGGTGGAGGAGAAGCGCAGGGAATTATATCCCTTGGAGATATTTTAGCTTCTCAGATCCCGCAGATAGGAGGACTCACAAAAGGCTTAGAAAAAACCTTGGGCACTGAGTTAAACATATCCGTATCGCCTCAGCTCAGTAGCAGTGGTGAGGTGGGAGTTTCCACAAAGGTTTCTAAGGACATAACAGATAAGTTTTCCTTAGAGTATCAGCAGAGCACTGTGAAAGACCCAAAGGAGAGCTACGTGGGAGGCAATGCAAGAATCACCGGTGGAACTTCGGTGGGAGGAAGGATAAACTCAGACAGCTCAAAGGAAGTTAGATTAAGGGTCAGGGGCAAGTTTAACTTTTGATAGGGTCTTCATATAGAAAAAAAGATAATCCAAGAAGGAAAGAAAGATCAAAACATAAGCAGGATAGATAAAGAGCCCTAACCTAAAGAAAGCAAAGAGGAGAATGGCAAGGGATACATAGGCTGTGGTAAGCTTGCCCAACATTCTTGCCTTGGGGACAAACCCCTTAGTCAAGTATATGTGCCCTCCACCAAGGAGTATAAAAAGGTCTCTAAAGAGCAAAGAAAACAGGAGGGAGGGCTCTATCATCTGAAATCTATAAGTGAAAACATAGAGGGCTACTACCAGTAAGGTTTTATCCGCCAGAGGGTCCAAGACCTTTCCCAAGTCTGTTTCCTGTTTTAGCTTTCTTGCCAGAAAACCATCCAAGGCGTCCGTTAGGGCAAGAATTATAAACAGTGCGATGGCTTGGGGAAATTCCAAAAATAGCATAAGAGGGCTGAGCAGTAGGCGGGTAAGGGATACAAGGTTTGGCAGGTTCATCACTTCAGAAAAAGCCAAAATCAGTCGTGCCACCTTGGGAAGGCATCCCTCTCTTTAAAAGCTCCGTCTCTTCCAGTTTGATCAACATCTCCGGCATCACACCCATAGGGCAAATTAGGGAGCAGTTCTTACAGTGGGTGCAGAGG
>DAIUER010000173.1:0-1469 GCA_036845005.1 Thermocrinis sp. | reverse complement strand
TGCTATAAGAACTTTGCCCATCTTTTGGGTGTGGAGCCTGTCTTTGTCAATGTTGATGAAAGCACAAACTATCAGATCACACCAGAGCATTTGGAAGGTTTGGACATTAAGGGCGTTCATATCTCTTCTCCATCAAACCCAACGGGCACCCTCTACGATGAGGAAAACCTCAAAGCCCTGTGTGAATACTGCAAGGAAAGGAACATATACCTAATATCCGATGAGATATACCATGGGCTTGTTTATAAAGGAAAAGAAAGAACTGCCCTTGATTTTTGGGATAGAGCTATTGTTATAAACGGCTTTTCTAAGTTTTTCTGCATGCCCGGCTTTAGGGTAGGTTGGATGATCCTACCAGAGGACCTCATAAGAAGGGCGGAGGTAGTCATGCAAAACATCTATATCTGCGCTCCAACCCTTAGCCAGTATTCCGCCTTGGGTGCCTTTGATTACGATTACCTTTCAAAGGTCAAAGAAACCTTTAAAAGACGCAGGGACCTGCTATACGAGGGCATAAAGGATATTCTGCCTATAAAGGGAAAACCTAATGGTGCCTTTTATATTTGGGCAGACATCAGCGAATACTCCCAAGATGCTTACGAGTTCTGCCTTGAGGTTCTAAAGGGGGCAAAGGTAGCCCTCACACCGGGCATAGACTTTGGAAAAAACCAAACTAATCACTTTGTAAGGTTAGCTTACACTCGTAAAGAGGAAGAGCTAAAGGAGGCAATAAACAGATTAGGGGAGTTTCTCTCATGAGCTTTTTGATGGACACTTACAAAAGGCTTCCTGTGTCTTTTGTGCGCGGAGAGGGAGTTTATCTTTACGACACCCAAAGCCAAAAAGAGAGGTGTCATAGAAAGACCCAGATACTTGTGGATTTTAAAGAACGATATTTGATAAAGAATATCTTCTATTGGTTCATAGGCTATGATACCCGAGATAGTGCCTCCTACCACCGCAAGAACGCCCAGGTAAGTGATGAGGGCGTGCAGTCCGTCGGGCTGGATTTTCTTAAACCTGTAATAAAGGTCTATCACCAAAAGGGTAAAGGGCAAAGCTATGGCAAAATGGACCACTGGCGGGTGAACCTTTATAAGGTCTATTGCTTCCATCTTATCTCACCTCCTTATAAATCATATCTTAATACCTCTGCACCAAAACCGCACAAAAACAGGCTATTCCCTCCTCTTGGCAAAACCCTTCCTTTCTTTTGCCCTTTAGGGAAACCTGATCCCTTTCCACACCCAAGAGCTTGGCTAAGTTCTCTATGAGCCTTTCTTTGATGGGTGCGATCTTTGGTTGGTCTGCCACCAAGGTGCAATCCACATTGACTATGCGGTAGCCCTTTTCGTGCAATTTTTCTAAAGCGGTCTTTAAAAAGATGGCAGAGTCTGCGTTCTTCCACTTTGGGTCTGTGTCTGGAAAGAGTTGTCCTATGTCCTGTTCTCCGATCGCAGACAGAAGGG
>DAIUER010000172.1:0-1478 GCA_036845005.1 Thermocrinis sp. | reverse complement strand
TCTCACCAACGCAGTCTTTGGCAAATCAAAGCCGGATGGTCAATAGAATGGTGACAAAAGACCCGCCTTTTTGCCCGGCTATTTCATAGTGGTTTTTGAGGGTCCGCTGGACCTTTCCTCCTTGGGGGAGGTGGAGGATACGGTAGATATGGAGGAGGGAATAAGCTTTGCCTTGATAAAGGCTGATGTTAGCCTGGAGGAGTTTTCAGAGAAGGTCAAGGCATTGCCAAAGGTCCTCTTTTGGCAGCCCAACTACCTTTATCAGACCTTTGATGACCCTTTAAAGAAAAGACAGCCCTATTTAAAAAACACTGGACAGTGTGAGGGTAAAGGGGTAAAAATAGCCATCTTGGACACGGGGGCAGACACGGAGCACCAGGACCTAAAAACCGCCTTTTTGAGGGTGGAGAACCTTCTTAAAAGCCCCTACAGGGCAGAGGAGCACGGAACCGCGGTGGCATCGCTTATCGGTGCCCGGAAGAACGGGGTGGGCATGGAGGGTGTTGCGGTGCAGGGTGAGCTTTATCTTTTTAGAGTTTGCGAGGGAGGAACATGTTATAGCTTTCCCATTGCCAAAGCGCTGACGAGCCTTCTGAGGGAAAGGGTGGATGTGATAAACATGTCCTTTGGGATGTATGGAGAGGATAGGTTGGTTAGCCTTCTTTTGGAGAGGCTCAGTAAAAGGGGAGTTTTTATCACCACACCGGTGGGAAACGAGCCCAGATCCCTACCCTTCCCCGCCAGCAGTCCCTATGTGACCTCTGTGGCAGGGCTTCCGTGCCAGCCAAAGGACCTGTGCGAGAAAGCCAAGGCACGGGAACCTTACAAAGACCTTTTAGTGGCGGTGCCCGGGGGCTATGGAGTGCGCTCTGGCACATCTCTGTCCTCCGCCTTGCACGCAGGGAGGTTGGCGTGTAAAATATCTGAAAAATGAGCTTAAGATTGCTGGTGCCCTTATTTGCCCTTTTACTCTATGCTTGCGGTGGTGGGGGTAATGTTGGAGGAGAAGACAGGGGAATTGTGTTAAAGCTCTCGGAGGTTTCCCAAGGTCCATACTCAAGGCTTATTTTGAGAATATCCGGCAAGGACTTTGAACCCTTGACCTACTCAAAGGAGGGACCCCTACAGCCCGGTCAAAAGGTGATCTATAATGTAAACGTCCCGCAGGGAAGTGAAAGGCTGATAGAGGCGATCCTTTACGACAAGGATGGAAAGCCCGTATATTATGCCTACGTGGTCTCCGACCTTACCCCGGATGCCCGTGTGGTTTTGGGGCTAAAGCCCACAGGTGGGAGTGCGGATGTCTTTGAGGGATTTTCGGACCAGATGGTAAAAATCGGTGGAAGGGTGTTGGTTCTTAGCGAAGACCTGTATTCAACCAACTGGCAGTTGGACGCCAACACGAGAGACCTTCTCCCCGGTGCATACCTTGCCTTTATAACTCCAAAGGGCGTTTTTTACGCACCCGTGGGCGAAAG
>DAIUER010000171.1:0-1482 GCA_036845005.1 Thermocrinis sp. | reverse complement strand
GGGCATACACAACTGTATATGCAGCACCCTTCAACGGTTTTCCCACTCCCGAAGTTGTATTTCCTTGAAAGGAATTTTTGCACCTTACGGTGTGGAACGCTTGCGGACAACCTTCAGGGTTATACCGTTTGTAGTTTCTTCAGCTGGTTTATAATTTTTTCCATGCTCTTTGTCCTTTCCGCACCCTCAGGAACGGGGAAAACTACGGTGGCAAACTTTATCATGAAGAACGTAGAGGACATAAGGCGTGTGATCACCGCAACCACCAGACCGAAAAGAGAGGGCGAAATGGAGGGTGTTGATTACATCTTTCTTACAGTGGAAGAGTTTGAACAGGGTATAAGGGAGGGCGTGTTTTTGGAGTACGCGAAGGTGTATGGCAACTATTACGGGACACCAAAGGATCAGGTTTTAAAAAACGAAGAGGAAGGTTATGACTCCCTTCTGGTTATTGACGTGCAGGGTGCCATGACCATAAAGAGAAACTTCCCAGACAGCGTGCTCGTGTTCTTGCTTCCTCCATCCATGGAGGAGCTCGAAAGGAGGCTTTTAACCAGGGGCTACGGACACGAAAACCTCCAAGAGCGCTTACGCACTGCGGAGTGGGAAATCTCCTGTGCAAAACACTTTAACTACATAGTGGTAAATGAATTTTTGGACGAAACGGTGGAGACTCTCAAAAATATAATCCTGTCTTCAAGATATACCTCCAAGAACTTTTTGGCAAACATCTCAAGGTTCCTCAAAAATGATAAAATAATAGAACTTCTGGAAAAAGAATGCACGGAGGTAAGCCATGGGCAAAAGACCTAACATAGAGGGTGCCCTAAAGCAGGTAAGCAGTAGGTATGAACTGGTGCATGCGGTGGCAAAAAGGGTTGAACAGCTACTCAAAGAAGGAGACGATATATTTGTCAGGGACAAGGTAAAGAAAGAACTCATAAAGAAAACCTTTTATGCTATAGAGGAGCTGGCGGAAGGAAAGGTTCAGGTAAAGAAGGTTAATTTGGAACCATGATAAGGAGCCTTCTCTTTTTGCATCTCTTTTTTGCTACCCTTTGGGTGGGTGGGATGGCATACACATTGCTCTTTCTTAGACCATCCCTTAAAAGCTTGCCAGAGGGTACAAAGCAGAGCCTTGTCCAAAATCTATACGGAAGGTTCTTTTTGGGCGTGTGGCTATCTATACTCGTTCTTTTCATCACGGGTTTTGGGCTCTGGCACGGCTACAGGAAGGACTTTTCCTCCAACTTTCTCTTTCACCTAAAGCTCCTTCTCTTTGCCCTCATGGTGCTAAACTTTGCATACATCTACTTTTTCCAATACAGAAAAGGTAAGTTCAGTGCAATCCCAAGCCTCATTGCCATAAACTTTGTCTTTGCTATACTTATATACCTGATCATCTCGTGGATCGCGTAGCACTTTTTCTGATTTTTGTGCTGTTTTCCTTTGCCTTTCCCCAACTTCCTCAGCGGTATGCCC
>DAIUER010000170.1:0-1515 GCA_036845005.1 Thermocrinis sp. | reverse complement strand
CACCAAGAATAGGTATAGGCCCTCCTCCACCCAGAATACCACCCCTTCTTTCTAATTCAAGGGCTGTTATAGAACCCGTGATCACGTAATCTATTTTTGGAGGTTGAACCTTTTGTCCGGTAAGTTCAAGAAGCTTTTTTACTCTCTCGTATTGTTCTAAGTCTACTATTTTAAAACAGTTGGTGGCTTTCAAAGCGTTAGTAAGCATTGTGGTAAGCCCTTTTCCAAAACCTTGCACGCCACCACTACCAGCAAGGGCTTCATATATAAAAAGAAGGCGTGGATTGTCTGGATTTGCCTGCTGACAAGTGATCGCCTTACAATCAAACTCCATAACCATTATGGAATAAGTTGGCTCATAACACTTCACAACAGGTATTTGCCTCTCCGTAATCTTTGTTTCATTTGCATAGGAGATGGCACTCCCTACACCAATCGCACTTGTAATTAACCCTAAGCCCAGGGCTCTTTTAAGCATGATTGACACCTCCTCTGGTTTTCTCCTAAGGAAAACACTATAACACATCCTAAATGGTTTAATATAATACCCATGCAAATAGAAGACCTTAGAAACTCTGCATGGCGTTTTAACAGTAGGTTGAAGTTTGTTATGGCAAGGGGGGAGGTGATGGCGGAAGAATACGAGCCTGCGGTCAAGGAGATCATAAGGCAGGTGAGGGAGAAGGGAGACACTGCCCTTTTGGAATACACAAAACGATTTGACGGAGAGGAGCTAACGGAAGAGGATTTGGAGGTTCCCTACGAGGAGCTGGAAAGAGCCTACGAGGAGATTGAGCCGGAGGTAAGAACCGCCTTGGAGGTAGCCCACGAGAGAATAAGGAGATTTCACGAAAAACAACTGGAGAGGTCCTTTTTGGTGGAAGAGGATGGGATCCTTTTGGGAATGAGGGTCTTTCCCTTAGAAAGGGTTGGTATATATGTGCCCGGGGGCAAAGCGTCTTACCCCTCCACCGTGCTTATGAACGCGGTGCCGGCGGTTGTAGCGGGTGTGGAAGAGGTGATTATGGTTTCTCCAAGACCCAACAAATACACCTTGGCGTCTGCCTTCATTGCGGGCGTTAGTCGAGTTTTTAGGGTGGGTGGTGCTCAGGCGGTTGCAGCATTGGCTTATGGGACCGAGAGGGTGCCAAAGGTAGATAAGGTGGTAGGACCGGGCAACATATACGTAGCCCTCGCGAAAAAACTACTCTTTGGAGTGGTAGACATTGACATGATCGCCGGACCCTCTGAGGTTCTTGTGATCTCCGATGGCTCCGTAGATCCCAGTTGGGTGGCTTGGGATCTGCTCTCTCAGGCGGAGCACGATGAACTTGCGGGTGCCTTTCTGATTACCACAGACCCAAAGCATGCCCAAGAGGTTAAGCTAAAGCTGGAGGAGATCCTTGATAACTTCCCCCGAAAGGACATAGCCCAAAAATCCCTTGGGCGGTTTGGCACCATATTCTTGGTGGAAGACTTGGAGCAGGCTTGTGAGGTTGCCAACTACATAGCACC
>DAIUER010000169.1:471-1524 GCA_036845005.1 Thermocrinis sp. | reverse complement strand
TACGGAACCAAGAGCCTGATCCCTCAATCTCCCTATGCCATGCTGATCGTGGAAAGTGAAAGCTGTATATACTGCAAGCAATTAGACAGAGACCTACAAAGGGACCCACAGCTACAAAAAGCAGTGGAGGGTATGGATGTTTTAAAGCTCCTTGCAGAGAGCAACGCCAAGGTAAAATACAGGCTTGATGGTATAGAGGGAGAAAGCACCGAGGAAAACCTGGCAAGGGCTTTGGGCGTTAGGGCATACCCCCACATAATCTTTTACAACTCCCAAGGGGAGATCATCCTAAGGATTCCGGGCTATGCGCCCCCAAGAACCCTTGCCTGTGCTATAAGGTATGTAAAGGAGGAGTTTTACAAAAAGGAGAACATAAACCAATATCTCAAAAGGGAAGGGTGCGTTTAAATCGGACACTTACAAAATCTTTCTCCAAGCCTTCCCACCCTGTAGTCCCTTTGCTTTCTTATCACTACAAAGACCACCTCTCCAAGGATAAGGTTGTAGTTATAAATTTCCCTGTGTTCCAATAGCCTGCACTCAAAGCTTGCGGGGCACTCTTTTACCCTTGGTGGCTTTACTATTGCGGATGGCTCGGGCGTTAGCTTGACAACCTCTAACTCGCTAACATAGGGCGGGAAATCTTTTGCTGTTTGCCTAGCCTTTTTCAAAAGACTATATTCAAGGAAATTAACCACAAACTCTCCACTATCAAGGATATTGCGGGCTGTGTCCTTTCTGCTCCCATCTTCTTTTTTACTTATGGACAGCATCAAAACGGGTGGCTGGTCGCATACCAGATTAAAAAAGCTGAAGGGTGCTAAATTAATAACACCCTCTTTACTCAAGGTGGATACCCAAGCGATGGGTCTTGGTGCCACCCAGTCCGTCAGAATATCGTAGAGTTCATCTGATGAGAGATTTTTTACATCAAGTTCCATTGGGTTTTATAACATCCGCCTTAAGGTAATCTCTGAGGACCTCCGGCACCATCACGGTGCCATCCTTTTGCTGATAGTTTTCCAAAATTGCTGCAAGGGTTCTACCCACCGC
>DAIUER010000169.1:0-461 GCA_036845005.1 Thermocrinis sp. | reverse complement strand
GAGGTGCCCCTGACGAACCTCTTTAGGGATACCATCCTTGAGGAGAAGGACTTGCCCATATACTTGACTGCCTACACTCCCTGCTACAGAAGGGAGGCGGGGGCATACGGCAAGGACATAAGGGGTATTATCCGCCAGCATCAGTTTGACAAGGTAGAGCTGGTAAAAATCGTCCATCCGGACACTTCAGACCAGGAGTTGGAAAGGCTAACCGCAGACGCAGAGGAGATCCTCAAGCTTTTGGGACTGCCCTACCGGGTGGTTGCCCTTTGCACCGGAGACCTTGGCTTTGCCTCCGCAAAGACTTACGATATTGAGGTTTGGTTCCCTTCTCAAAATAAATACAGAGAAATATCTTCTTGTTCCAACTGCACGGACTTTCAGGCAAGGCGCATGAACACACGCTTTAAAGACAGCGAGGGAAGAAAGAGGTTTGTGCATACCCTAAACGGCTCTGGCTT
>DAIUER010000168.1:0-1527 GCA_036845005.1 Thermocrinis sp. | reverse complement strand
CCTCTCCTTGAGAAACTCTGCTATCAGCTTTTCTATCTCTTCTTTACCCAAAGCCATCAAACTTTGCGCGGTTTCCCTAAGGGTTTCAGAACCGTAGCTTTTGCACAGTTCCAATAGGAAGTAAAATTCTTTTAAACCTTTTCTCCAGTTGCTTTCTCCTTTGCTTTCAAGCTTGTTGTAAAGGTCTAACTGCCACCGGATGACCTTTTCCATAAAGCTGAGAATTTCCTCCGCCTCCGGGTGCTTAGCCTTTAGGTGCTGTAGTCTGCTTATGCTGTATTCTCTTTCTTTTAACCTCACAATGCTCATTGTTTTATTACTCCGCAGGCGATCCTCGGTCCTGCATGTCCCGCCGGGTCTGTTTTGTAATCATCTGAATGCTGATGGATCATGATGGAAGTTCCTCCTTCCTTAAAGAGGCTGTTTGGCTTTCCACGCTCAAGGGTCACAAAGGTGTTGAGAACATGCACCCTCAGGTCGCCGTTGGTATCTGTAAACACGTTTGGCATGTCTCCTGCGTGTGGCCCCTCAGGGTTCAAGATTCCATGTTTTTTGTTGAAGGGGTTAAAGTGTCCTTTGGCAGACATGAAGTCCGGCGGATCGCATTTTCCAAGTTCGTGTATGTGAAGGGCAAGCTCTGCGTTGGGGGGAAGTCCCTTAACATCCAACTTTATTAGTACCCCCGAGTTGGTTTGTATCAGTTCAGCTTTACCAACCTTTTCACCCTTTTGATTTATGAGCTCCGCAAACGCTTTCAGCTCTTGGCTCAGTGTAAAAGTTGGAAGGACCGCCAGGGCGGCGGTCAAAAGCTTTAAGGCCTTCATGGTTATCTTCTCCCAATAATTTGCTTAAACCACTTGAGATGATGGGAGGCAGCCCAAAGGGCGGATACCTTTCCAGTTATCATACCACTCAGAGAACCGGGCACCCCAATGGTTCCCATATAAACATGCACTATAAAGCCTGCACCCACCACTATGAAGGCAATTTCGTGCAACAGTATAGCCAACCTAACCAGGGATATTGAAAAGCTATTCGGAAACCACATAACCAAGCCAGAAACCAGAAACACTGCACTTCCTATGAACACGATCCACCCAAAGATCTTTTGTCCTGCGTTATATTTCCCTGCCTCTGGCAGTTTTTCCTCCTCTCCCTTTATGTAGTGTTTTACGCCCTTCAGCCACTTTATGTCGTCCGCATCCAAGATAAAATCCTTTGCCCATTTGAGGAACATCAAGAACACTCCCACCGAATAGACAATGCCCGCAATGGGATGTAGCCATGCGGAAAACTCCTTACCCCCCCAGCACCGCCAAAAGCCAACTGAACTTGGGAGAGTATATGCCAAGACCCGAGAAAAACAGATACAGGAAAGATATTGCCACAAGCCAGTGTATAAACCTTTCAAAGGCTGAGAACCTCTGAACTTCCACATCCTCAAGGTTTTTTGTGTGTTCCATGGCTTACTCCTCCTTCTTTTCTTTCTTACCCACCTTTATGGGTCCAAAGAGTATCAGCTGTAGG
>DAIUER010000167.1:0-1542 GCA_036845005.1 Thermocrinis sp. | reverse complement strand
CGGACTCTTCCTTTTTGGGTAAGTCTATTTGAGTTATGTCGCCCGTGATCACCACCTTGGAGCCAAAGCCGATTCTCGTTAAAAACATCTTCATCTGTTCCCGGGTGGAGTTTTGGGCTTCATCCAAGATTATAAAGGCGTCGTTTAGGGTCCTACCTCTCATGAAGGCTAAGGGGGCGATCTCTATAATGTTCTTTTCCAACATGTAGGCGGTTTTATCATACCCCACCATATCATACAGTGCATCGTAAAGGGGACGAAGGTAGGGATCCACCTTTTCTGCTATGGTGCCCGGCAGGTAGCCCAGCTTTTCTCCAGCCTCCACCGCCGGTCTTGTCAGTATGATCTTGCTTATTTTGTTTTCCTTCATGAAGGCAAGAGCCATGGCTACCGCCAGGTAGGTTTTCCCCGTGCCCGCAGGACCTATACCAAAGACTACATCCTTTTCCCTTATTGCCCTAACATACACCTTTTGGTTCTCTGTCTTTGGCACTATAGCCTTTTTTCTGTAGGTTATTAACACAACCTCTTCCGCGTCAGGACTTATACCCTCTGTAGTGCCCTTCACAAAAGCCTTTGCCCTTTCTCTTACCTCTCCACTGCTTAGGGGACCCTTGGCAAACTCCCTTAGCACTTCCCTTATAAACTTGCTTATATTTTGGACCTTTTCCTCCTCACCTCTTATAAGTATTTCTGTGCCCCTTGCGAGGACTTTAACGCCAAAGAGTTGGGAAAAGAGCTTTAGGTTCTCGTCGCCCCTTCCTACTATGGCATAAAACCTTTCGTCAAGGTCTCCGAGGTCTATGATCTCCTCTACCTTTTCCATCTAACTCAACTTTTAATTAAAATATAAAACGCCCTTGGGAAAAATGCAAGTAAGACACCTCTTCCGCGTCAGGACTTATACCCTCTGTAGTGCCCTTCACAAAAGCCTTTGCCCTTTCTCTTACCTCTCCACTGCTTAGGGGACCCTTGGCAAACTCCCTTAGCACTTCCCTTATAAACTTGCTTATATTTTGGACCTTTTCCTCCTCACCTCTTATAAGTATTTCTGTGCCCCTTGCGAGGACTTTAACGCCAAAGAGTTGGGAAAAGAGCTTTAGGTTCTCGTCGCCCCTTCCTACTATGGCATAAAACCTTTCGTCAAGGTCTCCGAGGTCTATGATCTCCTCTACCTTTTCCATCTAACTCAACTTTTAATTAAAATATAAAACGCCCTTGGGAAAAATGCAAGTAAGACACCTCATAAGCGTCAGGGACCTAAGCACGGAGGACATTCAAGGGCTATACTCCCTCTTTCGTAGCTTCAAGGAGGGCAGGAGGGAGAGGTTAAAGGGAAGGGCTGTTCTTTTCTTTTTGGAAACTTCTACCCGCACTCGTCTGTCCTTTGAAGTTGCCCTCAGGGAACTTGGTATGGAAACCCACTATGTGGGAAAGGGAGAATCAGCCATAGAAAAGGGCGAATCCTTTAAGGACACCATCAAAGTTCTCTTTGAACCTCTCCTCTTGCAACCTAAGGTATACTACCAAATCCGCCCAATC
>DAIUER010000166.1:0-1556 GCA_036845005.1 Thermocrinis sp. | reverse complement strand
GGCATGCATAACCCCTACCCTTAATCTCTCTGGAATGCCCCTCCTTGCCCACAAACCAAAGGAAGAGCCAAGCAAAACCAACCCAAAATTTACAACCGTGCCAAAGCCCAAAAACATCTACTGTGTCTGCTGTGCGTTTGTCAGAATGTTAGAAAAGAGCTCATACAAAAAGTCTGCCCTGTCTTCAAAGGTGTATCTTTCAAAGACCTTTTGGCGAGCCCTTGCACCTATCTCCAGAGCCTTCTCTGGGTTTTCAAGGTAAAATAGCACCTTTTCTTCAATCTCCGCCCTGTCTAAGGGAAGGTATGTGATCACCTCCTCCTCTGGCACAAAAAAGCCCGGCAGAGTAGCCCTATAATCCACCATCAGAGCACAGCCCATGCATGCAACTTCCAAGGGAGAAAAGCCCACACCCGTTGGCACACTGTGAGGATAGGAGGTTATAACCAACTGGCTTTTTCCCAAAAGTTCCAAAAGCTCCGTCCAATCCTTTGGAACTACGGCTTGATGCCCCTCAAAGGGCGTGCCCTGAATTTCCCCAAAGACCTTTAGCTCCATTCCATCCAGAAAGCTCAAAATAAACCATCTTTTCTTAGCGGTGGCATAAACGGAAATAAAGTTCAAAAAGTTCAAAAAGTCCTGAGGGTTTTCTCCCCTCCACTTGGCATACTCCTCTTGCAAGGTGGGATTAAACATAGAAAGGATATAATCGTGGGCGTGCAATACATGAACCTCCGGGTTTCTAAACAAAAACTCTCCCACTTCAAAGAATATGCCCAAAAATTCCTGCTTATAGTTTTCCGAGACCTGCCCCGCAATGAGGTTTGGGTCTATGACAGGTCCAAAGAAGGCTAAGGGTATTTCCCTATCCTGGGCGGGCTCTTTCATCTGGCTTGGGTCCAAAAAGGGCGTTATGTAAGAGGGAGGCTGTTTGATGCCAAGGAATGCCAAGCTGTCTGCGTATTTAAGGTCGCAGACCACCGGCAAAAAGTTGTTGGCGTTTCTCATGTCCAAGATGGGTGCAAAGTTAAAAAGGGGCTCGTCCGCAAAGATGGAAACATGCACAAAGCCCATGGCATCCGACAGGGCAAGTTTTTTGTCCTCTTGGTTGACGGTTATAACTCCGCTGGCGTTCAGGTCCACGCAGAACATAGGACCAAAGTCCATAAGCTCCTTTACCCTCTCGTTGAGGTCCCCCTGCCCTATGTCCAGTTCCAAAACCTCTGCACCCTTTTCCTTGAACCTGCCCGCAAAGGCTTTAAAGTGCCTGAGCGTGCCCTCATACTCTCCCACTTTCAAAAAAGCAACTCGCATGGAAAGAATTTTAGCACAAATGAACCAAACCCCCAAAATTTGCCACATACCTATTGACACAACCCAAGGGTTGTGGTAAAATTCATATCAAACTTTTTAAGGAGGGTTAGACATGAGCAAGAAGGGCAAGCTTATCTTAGCAACCGCATTATTTGGCGCAGCCCTATTTGGCGCCTCTTGTGGAGGTGGAGGCGGAGGTGGAACAGCATCTACATCCCCATCCCCACCCCCACCCCCCCCCC
>DAIUER010000165.1:0-1588 GCA_036845005.1 Thermocrinis sp. | reverse complement strand
TGTGAAGGAGGTATTGAATGTGTGATCTGGAGAACCTCTATTACCATCTCAGGGTTGAGCTTTTGAGGATTTACATGGAGGCAGAAACACCCTTTCCAAAGGTAAAGCTCACAAATCTTCAGTCCGCCCGGCTTTGCGGTCTTGCCAACTTAGCCAAGCTGATCCTCTATCTGGAAAGGGATGGATACCTGCAAATAAGCAACAAAGATCAAAGCTTTCAGGATTGGGAAGTGCAGATAGAGGCGTCCATCTTAGATTTTATGCTGGGTTCCTGATGTATCCAAAGAAGTCTATAAGGGAACTACCCAAGGACCTGCGCCCTCGGGAAAAGCTCTCCAAGTTTGGTGCGTCCGCCCTATCGGATGAGGAACTTTTGGCAGTTATCTTTGGCTCCGGCACCAAGGAAGAAGATGTTATGAGCTTGGCAAGCAAGGTGGTTGGCTTAGGATGGGAAACGCTGATGTCCATGGATGTGGAGGAGCTAAGTAGGAAGATCAAAGGTTTGGGCTTTGCCAAGGCTTGCCAACTCAAAGCAGTTATAGAGCTCGCCAAAAGGCTAAACGACCCCTACGGAGACTTTAAAATTTCCAACCCTCAGGATGCCTACGATTTTGTCAAAAAAAAGGTGCTCTTTGACGAAAGGAGGGAACATCTCATTGCCCTTTATCTTACACCAACCAACAAGGTGATAGATTACGAAGTGGTTGCCATAGGCAAAATGAACGCCCTTTATGCAGAGCCAAAGGACATACTCTACAACGCCGTAAAAAAGGCATGCAGTTCCCTGATCGTCCTACACAACCATCCCAAGGGAGACGCAAGACCATCAAAGGAAGACATAGAATTTACCAAAAGACTAAAGCAAGCCTGCGAGCTGTTAGGTTTTGAACTTTTAGACCACATTATCATAAACCAAAAGGAGTTTTTCTCACTCAGAGTTAACGGGCTGTTTTAGTCCTGCGACCCTTCCAGAGAGCCTTAACTTTTGTATTATCTTTCCTCTGGGAGTTTCTCTACAAATAGCCTTAGCACCTCTTTTATCTCCTCCTCTTTGTTTTTCATCATTAAAATAACCTCCTCGCTGGTTAGACGATAGCCTGCAATGCCCGCCGCTGGGTTTGCCACTACACAAAGGCTCGCATAGCACATACCGAGCTCCCTAGCCAATGCTACCTCTGGATAGCCGGTCATACCTACCACATCTCCACCCAACAGCTTTATAGCCCTTATTTCTGCGGGTGTTTCAAACCTTGGACCATCCGTGCAGGTATAGACACCCGCAGGGTGATAGCTGAGCTTTAACTCTTCCAAGGTTTCAATCAAAACCTTTCTCATATGAGGGCAATAAGCCTGCGTCATATCCACATGAACTACCTTTTTTCCCCTCAAGAGCTTGGAGGCTTTGTCCTCTCCTTGAACCTCCACCGAATAAAAACCCTTATAAAAAGTGTCTTCCCGCCTTTTGGTTAAGTCTATGAGGTCATCCTCCATCACAAAGTCCCCAGTCTTAAACCTCTATAACTGCTCTGAGTAGGCAAGCCTTGGCAAAGCCCAAACCTTTGATCTTCCTACTTAGCTCCTCCACATC
>DAIUER010000164.1:0-1592 GCA_036845005.1 Thermocrinis sp. | reverse complement strand
CTTTTCTATTCTTATAAAGTTCCTTGACTTACCAAGTTCTATACCCAAGCCCTGGGCTAACTTTCTGGCATCGTCGTAATTAACCGCGGAGGAGCCATAAGCCCAACGCCAAAGCACATAAAACCTCGTAAGGGCACTTAGCACCTGGGCTATGCCATTGTGGAATATCTGCTTGATCACATAGTCTGTTATTGTTTCTCTGATCAACTCCAATATTCTGTCCGCCCTTATCAACTCTCCTTCGTATGTCATAACCTTGTTGTATCTTCCAAACACCTTTAGGGCAGGACCAATGCAAGACACAAAAAAATCCGCCCCTCTAATTCCCTCCTTCCAAACCTCCTCCGCGGTCCTTTCTACCTCTTTTATGACCTCCTTTTTAACCTCTTCAAACCATCCCAACTCTTCCCTTTCAAGCTTCCGGCACACTATGTATATGGAGCTTGCCAAAGCGGCAGAATCTTGAGCCCTAAGCCTTGATTTCATCTCGGTGTCTATGGGCCAACTGGCAGTGATAACTAAACCAGAATCCAAGAGGGAGTTTATTAGTGTTTCCCACCCCGTAGTAGATTTGTGGGTATATACGATTACCACAATGCCATTGGGTTTTAGAACCCTGTGTATTTCTTGAAAGGCTTTTTTGAGCATGTCTTCAAACAACTTTTTTCCTGCTTCGTAGCCACCTTCTATGTGGGAATAGGCTACTATTTCCTTTGATTTGGGAGTTAAAGGAGTGGAAAAGAGCTCCGGGTATAGGTCTCCCAAGCTACGCTTTAGCCAAACATAAAAAAAGTCCGAAAGGTAAGAATAAGGCACATTGTCGTAGTATGGCGGGTCTGTGAATATGGCGTCAAAGTAGTTGTCGGGATAAGGAAGCTCGGTGGCGGACGATTGAAGAACAGTGGGAACTAAGATTTTCTTCATTTTTGTTTTCCACTCCACAACATTAAAATTATAGCCTGTAGTTGGACCTGACAAAGTGCAATTTTTGCGATGTGATATATTTTTAAAGCTATGGCAAGGGCAATAGACCTTGAACTGTTGCAACTTCTTGAGGACAAGCTTGGGAAGGAAACCGCAAGGAAAGTAGCACAGGCAATAGAAATAGGGCTTGAGATTTTAGAAAAAAGGGCAGAAGAACTCGCCATCCAGAAAAAGCTTGAGCTACGGGATGAGCTTACAAAGGAGTTGGCAAGCAAGGCGGATTTACAAGCGTTGCGAGCTGAAATGCAAGCGATGGAACAAAAGTTGGAAGCAAAAATAGAGTTAGTCAAAAAGGAACTTGATGGGAAGATTGAAAGAGAAATACTAAAACTTGAACACAAACTTAACATCATTGACCGCAAATTTACAATAATGTTTATCATTCTCTTTTTCACCCTGATACTTTTTAACCAAAACGCCCTTGAGTTTTTGTTGAAAGTTTTGGGACTTATAAAGTGATATATTTTTAAAACTATGGCGAGGGCAATAGACCTTGAACTTTTACAACTCCTTGAGGACAAGCTCGGGAAGGAGACCGCAAGAAAAGTAGCACAGGCAATAGAAATAGGGCTTGAAGCTATGGAAAAAAGGGCAGAAGAACTTGCACT
>DAIUER010000163.1:983-1604 GCA_036845005.1 Thermocrinis sp. | reverse complement strand
TGCATGCTGTGGGGCGGGTGATTGTAGGCGGGGCTTGCGGGGTGGAGTATGCCACCCGCCCTGGCTACCCGTAGCATGGGCGCTATGTGGATGACCGAGTAGGGAGCTTCCCTTATGAGCAGAACAAGGGGCACCCTCTCCTTGAGGGCAGTTTCGCAGACCCGATGGATAAGGTTTTGATTTATGCCGTTAGCAACGGAGGAAAGGGTGCTCATAGAACAGGGTGCCACCACCACACCTTTGTATTTGATGAGTCTGGAACCGCTGGCTATTCTGTCTCCCACAGCCCTTTCAGAAGCGAGCCTTACCTTGGGAAACCTCTCTTGGATGTCCTTAACGGAGAGCTCACGCTCCTCCTTTAGCACCAACGCACCCGCGCTGCATACTACGAGGTCTATCTGAAAGCCCTTTTCGGACAGAACCTCCAAAAGCCTGAGCCCGTATACGCTCCCGCTGGCACCGGTGATACAAAGGACTATACTTTCCAACCTTCAGCCCGCCTTAAAGCCCAAGAAGAAACCACCCACAAAAGCCGACGAAAAGGCAACGGTCTTTAGGGCACCCTTTACAAAGGCATCACCACACTGAAAGAGGGATTTAAAGAGCACCCAAAACTGTTCC
>DAIUER010000163.1:0-973 GCA_036845005.1 Thermocrinis sp. | reverse complement strand
GGACTTGGGAGGATGGGAAAGGGTTTTAAGGAGACTGGGAGACAAGATATTTGTCTCTTTACTCATAAACGCCACGGGAACCACTTACCAGGATATGTTGGATTTAAAAAGCACCCAAAACTGTTCCCAATTTATGTCAATAATTCCCTTGCTCTGAAGCCAAAGGAGGGAAAGAAGGTAAAGCCCGACGAACAAGAGAAATAGGTTTATGAGCTTTTTTACCGCAAAGCCCACCACAAAGCCCGCAAAGCCCGCGTAACCCAAGTCTGTAAGCAAACTTTCCCAGTTCATTGGTACCTAAAGACGCTGGGGTTGAGTATGTCTGGGTAGTTGGTGGTCATCTCATAGTCAAAGAGCTGTTTTCTGATGCGCTCCAGATCCCTCTTTTCTGGCTTGAAGGGATAGCTCTTTATATCCGTGGGGGAGCTGTCTCCGAAGGGTCTGTTGCAGGCAACCTCTGTGGTCTTTCCTCTGCAACCGGAGGTCATGAAGGGTCTTCCGCTCCAAAAGAGTTCCTCAAAGGTGTCTTTGTCAATGCCAAAGTCTATAACCTGACCCTTTTCGTTGAACTTCATATCCTCGTATCGGGCTATTTGGTTGTCTATCAAATACCTTGCAAACTGAACACTTCTGTATTGGGGTGCAGGGCAGGGCTTTTCCTTCTCCATCATAGACCCCTCCTCTGGCCAGAAGGAGAAAAGGTGCGTCCTTGCTCCCAGATCCCTGACCTTTTGTATGGTCTCTATCATCTCCTGCTCTGTTTCGCCCACGCCTACCACCAGGCGGCATCCTGCATAGCCATCGCCCATAACCTCACAAGCCCACTCTAAGACCTTCCAGAAGGTTTCCCACTTGTGGGGGCTGTTCATGGGCTTGCCCCTCAGCCTTTCAAAGACCTCGGGCGTTGCACAGTCTATGGCAACGGTAACGGTGTCCGCACCCAGCTTTTTATAATCCAACATATCCTGGTAAG
>DAIUER010000162.1:0-1636 GCA_036845005.1 Thermocrinis sp. | reverse complement strand
AGGTCCTTTAGGGCTTCTTCTTCACCTTCCTCCCCTTCCACCACCACCTCCTCTTGGGCGAGCCTCCTTTGGAGCTCCTGTGCAAAGGTGTTTTGATCCACAAGAACCACATCTATTTCCTTTCCCAGCAAAAACCTGAGCTCTTCCAAGAGGAGAGAGTCATATCCCTCGGGAGCCAATAGCTTTAGCCTTTTTTCATCCTCCTCAAGGGGGATCACCCTGTAGTCTTTTAGCACATCCACCTTCACGAGAATAATTATACTTCATCAGAAAACTGCCTTATAATATCCACACGCATGAATGCACATCTTTTTGGCTATATGTTCCTTCTACTTGCGGTATGCTTTTCCTTGCCCTTGTTGATTTACTCTAACCTTATTAGCGGAGGGATAAGCTCGGTGCCAGTGATGAGGGTGGAAAAGCCAAGGGTGGCAGACTTTAGCCCTGTGTTCAAAAGGGAAGAGCAAAGGCAACAAAAAGAGGTGTCCGTTAGCCTGCTTGCTACCGCAGTAGGAAGCGTAAATTTGGCACTGATCGGCGTGGATGGGCAGGTTAAGACGGTCCGAGTGGGCTCTGAGGTGGATGGCTACCGGGTTTCACACATAGACAGGAATTATATAATCCTTTCAAGGGGTGAGGAGAAAAAGGCAATAGGTTTTAGCTTTGCAGGGGCGGAGGCTAAGACCACAGAACCTAAAGCTATAGCCCAAGGGGACATCCAAACCCTTCAGGCGGTAGTCCAAAGGAGGGAAATAGAAAGCGTTACTGCGGACCCTGGCGTTATGTTCAGACAGATAAGGCTTGTGCCCTACGTGCAGGATGGAAGAACTACGGGCTTTCTCTTTGAATGGGTGGACCCTCAGAGCATGTTCTCAAAGGTGGGCATAGTGCCCGGAGATGTGCTCGTTAGCATAAACAACCAGCAGATAAAGAGCGGAGAGGATGCCTTTAGGATACTGCAGGTTCTGAGAAACGAGAGCAGTTTTAAAATAGGGCTTATCAGAGAAGGCAAGGCAGTGGAACTTTTAGTGAGGGTGGAGTAGATGCTAAGGTTAGTCCTGTTCTTGCTTTTGGGCTTATCTGTATGTGTTTATCCCCAAACTGCGGAGGAACTTCAAAAAACAGCCCAAGAGCAAAAAAGGACGGGCATGGTCTTTCTGAACTTTCAAGATGCAGACATATCCCTCGTGGTCAAGTTCATGTCTGAGCTTACGGGCAAAAATATCGTCTTGGACCCGGCGGTAAAGGGCACCATTACAGTGAGCTCCGCAAAGCCCGTCAGCGTGCAAACCGCATGGGAAATATTTCTCTTGGCACTATCCTTGCAGGGCTACGGAGTGGTGGAGGAGAAAAATTACGTAAACATCGTGCCCCTGCAAAAGGCTACATCTCTGGCGGAGTTAAAAAAACCCTCCCACTCAGGAGAAGTGGTCATATACATCTACAAAGCGGAAAACACCCAAGCCCTCCAGCTTCAGCAGGCGGTCCAGCCCTTTCTTTCCCCTAACGCTAGGTTTGCGGTGCATGTCCCTTCCAACAGCCTGATCATTGCAGACGTAGCCAAAAACATAGAAAGGTTAAAGAAGATTTTGAAAGAGCTTGACTCTCCAGAGAGGGGCTTGAGCGTCAAACTGTA
>DAIUER010000161.1:0-1647 GCA_036845005.1 Thermocrinis sp. | reverse complement strand
TTTGGATTTTATGCTTGCTTGACCTCTTTGCAATTCTTCGTAAGGAGTGGTAGAGAGAATAAAACCCTTTACCTCCACTTGCCAGTTTTCGTATTGCTTTCTAAGGGTTTCCCTTAATCCTTCCGAAAGGAAAATAATCTTTTCATTATTAAGCACATCTCCCAGCATCTTTAGTCCCTTTGGCTCCACGAAAACTATGTCCATTCTGTTTCCTTCCTTTTCTCTTATCCAAAGGATAAAGTCGGGATAAAACTCTCCCCAGTCAAGCATAAAGCCCACCCCTTCCCTTGCCTCGTTTCTGAGTAAAACTATGTCGTAATAATCCAAAATTTCTGGGTTTTCGTTTAAATAATTCCTCAGACCTTCCAAAAAACTTTCCTCTCCCTTGTTCAATGCCGGTGGAGAAATGCTTACATCTTCCTTTTTCAAAATACCTCCCTCTTCTAAAAGCAATGGGACAAAGACAGAATTTTCTATAACAATCCTTGGCAATACATTTCTTTCCTTCTGTTCGTTCAAAAGGGCATCCATATTTTCAACAAGTCTTTTCAACTTTTCAATCTTTTCAATTGATTTTTGGTCCTTTACAGGCACGGTCAGCGTATAGTATTCCACCTTGTCGGAAGCCAATTTGAATAGGCTTAATTGCTTTCCCGCAGGCTTGTAAGTTATTATGTCCTTTTCAAACCTACCCTTTTCCCTCTTGTAAAACTTGTCTATGTAGCTCTTTAGAAGGGAAATGGCTATGTTTTCCAAATCCCCCAAATCCTCCAAGTCCTTTACTTCAAAATCGTTTGGCACAATAACTTTGCACCTTTCTTTAAGGATTTCCTTTAAAGTTTCCAAATCAAAGCTAAGGTTTAAGTAGCCCCTCTCCCTTCTGAATTCCAAAAGCTCCGTGTAAATCCTCTCCCAATCAAACAGCTCTATATCCACAAGGTCTGCGATGCTTTTTGACGTAATCGGAGTTTCAACTTCAGAAGACTGGACATCTTCCCTTTGCTCCTGTGCCATATAGACCGCCATGCTTGGCACCAAGTTCATAGAAGCGGAAATCTTATCATCCACCCTCAAGTGTAAAACCCTCTCCCTTTCAAATTTTTTGCTTTCATCTTTGGTAGGATAAGGAAAGTCCTTCCAAATCTCTTTGTTTAACACACGCACAGGCACTTTTATTTCTTCAAACTCCACCTCTTCTTTCTTTATGGCATTCAAAAACTTACCTATATAGTCTGCGGATATGCCGTATATGTTTAAAGTCTCAAGGGTTGAGATTTCAGGATTGCCAGACCTTTTGAGGGAAAGGTTTTTGCCCTTTAGCCTTACACCCCTTCCAAAAAGCTGGATGATCTGCGGACCTTCGCCCTTTCCGATGTTCAAAAGTCCCATACAGGAGACCCTCCAAGTGTCCCAGCCCTCTATGAACTTTTTGGAACCGATGAGGAAGTTAATGGTGGAGTTTTCTCTTTTTATGTTAGCAAAAAGGGAATCGCTTATTGCGTCCTGTTCTATTTCAAAGCCCTTCTCTTTTAGTAGTTTTTTAAAGGCAGACACGCGCTATATTAAAGACTTTATAATTTTATTGTCTACCTTGGGTGAGAAATTCACAAAAGCTTGAAAAATCTTCTGACAAAAAGCCCTTAGTGG
>DAIUER010000160.1:0-1647 GCA_036845005.1 Thermocrinis sp. | reverse complement strand
TACCAATGGTAGATACAGGTCTGTTTCAACACCTGTTATGAGGGATCCAAGATGAGAAGAAAAGGGATAACCCTTGTGGAACTTCTGGTGGTTATGGTTATAGTTGCCCTATCTGCGGGCGGAATTTTCTTTGCTTACAGAAGCTTGGTTAGAGAAACCATAAGACAGTCTCTTTTTGCAAAGAACGAGCAGGATGTGGAGGTGCTTTTGACAAGCCTTAGGAAAGACCTTCAGGGCATAGGCTTTGGCGTCCCTGTGAATAGGTTAAACTTGAACGCTACTGCTTGCAATGGGCTTACCGCTTTTGCTGGTTCCAACTCTGTTGTGGGCTTAGCCCTAAACTGTCCCTCTGGAGGTGATGAACTCTACTTTTTGAACCTTGCCACCAGAAGCTTTAGAAATTCTGGCTGTTGGTGGGTAGTGGATGGGTCTAGAAACGTAGCCACAGAAGGGCGGAGATGGACCCTTGAGGACTGTCCCAACAGACCACCAGCAGGAGAAAACCTCCTCTGTCTTGATATGGCAAGCAAAGCCATTGCGAACTGCAACTCAGGAAACGTACTAATATTTTCCATGGGAGATAGGACAGCAATCAATGACTTTGCAGTCAGATACTTTCTAAACAACACGAACCTGCCAAGGGAATGTGCCCCGGGGACCTTTAATCTACTAAAGCAAGTAAACGGTGATGCGGTTGCACAACCCATTGCGTCCTGCGTTGCGGTCTTTAGGGTTAGATACTTTGACGGTCAAGGCTACAACACAACTATTGGTGATATAAACAATTTGCGTGCCATAAGGCTCTGCCTTTTGATGCAGGTGGGTGGAAGGATGGACACGCCCATGGACCAACCCAATGGCTTTGAACAGTGTGGGAACATTGCAATAAACGATGAGTGGAGGTGGTATAGATGGAAGCTTGTGGAAGAGGACATACCTTTAAGAAATACAAAAAGGTAAAGGGTGTGGCGCTCATATCCGTTTTGGTTATGGGCATAATGGTAGCCCTTGCTATTGGTGGGCTTTATTATATACTCACCCGCACAACAATAACCGGAGAAAGGGTAAGGGTTTATACATCCACAAGGGAGGCTGCAGTGGGTGGAGTGAATTATGCGGTTTTGCAGATAAAGGGCGGGCTGTTTGATACTATGGACCAGGATGGGTGTCCTACTGGCTCAGGCTGGACTCCTGCTAATCCTGATCAAACCTGTTGCACCGCAAACCTAAACTACCGCCTTTCGGGAACAACAGAAACCTTTAGGAACACAATAACAATCTGCCTGAGAGGTTATGCCCCTCCACCGGGAGAGGTTATAACTGGGGTTGCTTACTCCAGACCTCAAGCGGGCGGAAGGGGATACATATACTCAATCATCTCCGAGGTTGACGGCCCTCAGGGCTCAAGGTCGAGGGTTGAGGCGGTTTGGATGAGATAACCTCATAAAGCACACTGTAGGGGAAGTTATCATAAACCAGCCTGAAGCCCTCTCTGTCTTTTCTTATGGTGTATAGGCTCAAAAGGGCGGAATTTTTTAATTTTTCTCCAGTAAAAAAGCCGTATATTGTTCCACCTTTTTTCACCAAGTAGAGGATCCCGCCCTTGGGATTGTTAAAGCTTTCCCTTTTTACCTTGTCTCCTTCCTC
>DAIUER010000159.1:0-1649 GCA_036845005.1 Thermocrinis sp. | reverse complement strand
TACAAACGTACCCCAAGTTTTTCATCCTTCGATCCCACCATTAGAGTTTGGCTTTTTTGAAGTCCGCCTTTCCTTTGCCCTCCACCACGTAGGCAAAAAGGGTCCACGGTGCACCGCAAAAGCCAATAACAGGCACCCGATCCTGTGCCCTTCTAACTTCTCCTATTATTTCATTAACAAACTCTGTGTCCTTGCTTGTGATCTTCCTAAGAGCCTTAACGTCTCCATCCCACTCCAAATGGGGACCTTCTCCCTCTTCAAAGCGCACGTTTATGCCCATAGGCTCAAGGGGAACCAAAATGTCTGAAAAGATGATAATAGCATCCACATCCAAAAGCTCCAAGGGGAGCAAAGATACCTTTACCGCAAGCTCCACATTTTTACAAAAGCTCAGAAAATCCTTCTCCTTTGCCCTAAGCTCCCTGTATTGGGGCATATACCTGCCCGCCTGACGCATAAGCCAAACGGGAAATCTCTCTATCCTCTCGCCCGATAGACTTTTCAGAAGAAGCATTCTGAGTATTTTACCACTAAGGTTATAGTGTTTCCGTGCTTTCCCTTATCTCCTCACGCCAAGGCTTGTATTCCATCACCTGTTCAAAGGTGTACGGACAATCCTTTGGAAAGTCTTCCTCTGTGGGAAACCTGCCAAAGTATTTTTTAGCTAAGTTTTTATTTTCGTCTTCATCAAACCAAAGAACTAACCTACGAACTGCCCTTTTCCAAGCCTTGTTCAAACTCTCCTTTTCTTGGGCAACCCTCCTCAAAGAAGGATTATCATCAAAAAGGTCTGCGATTTGCATTCTTGCAGTATTTATACTTTTCTTCCAATGGCTACCCATGTATTCATTCTCTCTGAACTTTTCCCACTTGTAAAGATGTTCCATAATGACTGCCATATAGCTGATCACACTTTCAAAGTGCCTTTTAGCCATATCCTCTATTTCCTCCAGAAGGTTCTCCCAATCTACAAGCTCATACTCTTTGTTTTTAAGGAGCTTTAGGTTTTCCAGCACCCACAGGTAAAAGTCTTTTTCATAAAGCTCCTTTAAGTTTTGGGTTTTTAGTTCCATGAGTTTTAAATATAAACCAGTGGTTTGGCTACAATTTAACCCAAGGTTTGTATTCCATAACCTGCTGAAAGGTATAGGGGCATTCTTGTGGGAAATCTTTTTCTGTTGGTAACTTTCCAAAGTATTTTTTAGCAAGGTCTTGGTTTTTAGGTTCTTTAAACCAGTCAATCAGACTATAAACTGCCAACTCCCATGCGGTTTGTATATTTTCCTTTTCCTGAGATTTTGCCTTTACGGACGGATGTCTTTTAAATATTGTTCTCAGCTCCTTCCTTGCATTGTTTATACTCTTTATCCAGCCGTGTCCTGCATACTCTCTGTATCTGAAGTGTTCCCACTTGTAAAGGTGTTCCAAAATTACCGCCATCAGGCTAACCACACTGTCCAGATATCTCCGTCCCATATCCTCTATCTCCCCCAAGAGGTTCTCCCAATCTACAAGCTCAAACTCTCTGTTTTTGAGAAGCTTTAGGTTCTCCAGCACCCAAAGATAAAAGTCTTTTTCGTAAAGTTCCTTCAGGCTTTGGTAGATTTCCCACAGAAAAAGACTTTCCACAAGAATGTCCCTATACCTTT
>DAIUER010000158.1:0-1653 GCA_036845005.1 Thermocrinis sp. | reverse complement strand
CCTACGATATATGCCCGAATACCTGCCGGAGGAACTTTTAAAAAAACACACCCTCTACAGACTACCAGAAAGCCTGTATTTCTTGCACGCCCCCCATCAGTGGGACGAAAGGTTAAACAGTTGGGATAGCCCAGCCCACCATCGATTGATATACGAAGACCTTCTTCTATTCCAGCTTGCCCTCCAGCTTAAAAGAAGAGAGATAAAATCCCTAAGGGCACCAAAGCTTTTGAGGGCAGGGGAGCACATACAGGAGTTTTTAAGAAGCCTTCCCTTTGGGCTAACCCAAGCCCAGCTCAGGGTCCTAAAAGAGATTTTAGAGGATGTAAAGCAAGAAACACCCATGAACCGGCTCTTGCAAGGAGATGTGGGAAGTGGAAAAACGGTGGTTGCAATGGCTATCTCCTACGCCTTTGCCAAGGAGGGTTATCAATCTGCCATAATGGTGCCCACTGAAATACTGGCTTACCAGCACTACGAAAACTTTAAAAGGTTTTTAGAACCCCTTGGCGTTAAGGTGGGACTTCTTACCTCCTCGGTAAAAACCGCCCAAAGGAGGAGCCTGCTGAGGCATATAAGAGAAGGAAACATCCAAGTGATAATAGGAACCCACGCCCTCATACAGGAGGGAGTTATTTTCAAGAGCTTGGGCTTTGCGGTGGTTGATGAACAGCACCGCTTTGGTGTTTTGCAGAGGAAAAGGCTCCTTGAAAAGTCAGAAGAATTCTTCCCCCATCTTCTTGTAATGTCTGCCACACCCATTCCAAGGACCCTTGCCCTTTCCCTGTATGGAGATTTGGACCTTTCAATAATAGACCAGATGCCAGCGGGCAGAAAGCCTGTAATCACGAGGCTGTTTTTTGACTCCGAGATGGAAAAGGTTCTAAAGCTTATCAGGGAGGAGCTTCAAAAAGGACACAAGGCGTACGTTATATACCCCGTTATAGAGGATTCTCCTAAGCTTGAGCTAAAGTCTGTGGTAAAGGAGTTTGAGCGGTGGAAAGCCCTCTTTCCCGATAGGAAGGTTCTCCTCTTACACGGAAGGCTCAAAGACGAGGAAAAGAAAAGGGTGATGGAGGAGTTCAAGCAGGATGGAGATATTCTTGTTTCCACAACGGTGGTGGAGGTGGGAGTGGATGTGCCAACTGCAACGATTATGGTGATAGAATCTGCCCACCGTTTTGGGCTTTCTCAGCTTCATCAACTTAGAGGAAGGGTGGGCAGGTCCCAGCTTCAGTCCTTTTGCTTCCTTGTGGTTCCAGACCAGATGCGATACGACCAAGAGGGCTTGAGAAGGCTGAAGGTCTTAGTGCAAACTAACGATGGTTTTAAAATAGCCGAAGAGGACCTAAAGATGAGGGGTCCGGGGGAGCTTTTGGGAGAGAGCCAGTCTGGATACTTTGGTTTTTGGGTCGCAAACCTTCAGAGGGAAAGGGACAGACACTTCCTTGAAGTGTGTAAAAAAGATGCACAGGAGCTTTTGGAAAAGGACCCATCCCTTGAAAGATATCCAGAACTAAGGCAGGTGCTCTTTTACAGGTATTCGGAAAAGATAATAGCACCCCCTTGACATCCTCTAAAAAGGGTATATAATAATAGATGTAAGCTGGAGATTTGGAGATTAGAAACTCCCTCCCCCTCCCTCCCCAAATT
>DAIUER010000157.1:0-1655 GCA_036845005.1 Thermocrinis sp. | reverse complement strand
CCAGCAATAGCCCTGTAAAGGAACTTTCTCATGTTTGCACACCAATCGTACTTACGCTAAGGATGAATATAGCCACAAAGAAAAGCCTTTCAAGTTTTCCTTGGGTTAGAAACAAGGAGGCTGTTCTAAAAAATCCCTCATCGGGACGCCCCTCCAGCCTCTAAAGGGACTAACCTGTTCCTCACCCTATCCCACACCCCTTCTACCAACACAGGCTTCAGAGGGGACAAATCCCTTGGTAGAATTCGCCCAAGGATAGGGAAGAGGAGGGCTACCCTCGGAACTTGCCAAGCTATTTGAGAGACTTTTTTAGTCTCTCCCTGCTCGGGATTCCTTCCATTGGCTCCCTCACAGGAGCTTGGCTCGCTCTGAAGGCTTTGTATGAGATGAGTTAATAGTTCCTTTGCATTCTTTACTGTTTTAGCTTCACTTTCTAACGCATTCCTTTTGTATTGGTTGCCTTCCTTCTCTATAAGCTCCGTAAGTTCCTTTTCTCTCTCTTCATACTTCTTCAGGGCAAACTCTAAATATACTTTGTCTTTTAGCAATCTTTCATAATTCTCAGGCATGTCTTCCCTAAATCCCAATGCCCTTCTCCCTATCACATATGCTCCTGCAATATCCTTGTTTATGTTCAACTGCGGTGCATACTTTAGCATGCCTATGATTGATGTATAGGCGGGATGGACTTCTACTACTTCCACTCCTTTTAACATTGCTACCCTCTTTAGCTTTTGCAAGAACTTTTTGGCGTTCCAATGGTGAAGTCTTTTTCTTAACTCAGCTTTTCCATCCCCACGAGTTCCCTTTTTGAGTTTTTTAAGATTCTCTACTGCTATAGCTTTACCTTTCTCAATAGCTAAATCAACTATCTTGTGGGCTAATATCCACTCTTGGTGGTCTTTGCTGTTTTGGGAAAGTCCTATGAGGTGGTGTAGGTTGATTGTTTGATAGCTTACTAATTCTCCAGTTTTTGAGACTTCCGCTATGGCTAAGTGGATGGGTGATGCGTTAGTGTCTATGGCTATTACTCCGTTCTCTCTGGTGTATTTCACTTTAGGTGTTGGAATTTCAAAGGACACACTCCCATAAATTTCTCCTTCCTTTAGCTTTAACTCCACTGTATAGGCAAAGTAATTTTGAGTTTGCCAGCTTTCTAAAAGCATAATCATAAAGGTTATCCACTTGTCTTTACTATTGCTTGGTTCTCTTAACATTTTGGCATAGATGAACTCCCTGTTTCCTGTGGTAATTCTCAGGTGTAGCTGTCCGTTTAAATCTTCAAACCTTGTTAGTCTGTTTCCTTTGTCTGCCTTTGACCCGATGCTTATAAGTGTTCCTTGTCTTAGTTCTCTCCACTGCTTTTTAAGTCTTTCTCTTACTTTTCCTGTAAGGTGATTTTTACAGAGTTTTTCAAAAAGTCTTTTACCTCCAAACACCACTGGTTTATCTGTGAGATATTGCTTAGCTTTGTATATGGCTGAGTCAATGTATTTGGTCGGCAACTCAGGGAATAGCTGTCTTAGTCTGTGATATATTTGGGCATGAGGATTTTTTGTTTTTTCTTTTTCCAACTCTTTTAGCATATTGCATGCCACACGGATGGCGGAGGACTGTTTGCGCATAAACTTTATGAGTTTTTCTTTGTCTTCCCT
>DAIUER010000156.1:0-1662 GCA_036845005.1 Thermocrinis sp. | reverse complement strand
TATGCTACTTTCTACGCCCGGCTCTGCACAAGCGAGCTTCAGCTCGGAAACATTAGCACCCCTATCTATACCCGCAGAGAAGGAATACATAAATATAGCGGTTGCACACCGCGTTCCAAAGCGGTAGGGTCTGTAAGAATCTCCAAGCTCCTGATCTACCTTCTTAGCCCTGGCGGACTGGTCTGTGATGTCCTCTGCTATGACGCTTTCATAATTTCTCTCTATATGTTTTAGTAGCTCCTCCCTTATATCCTTGTTGGAAAGGTCAAAGTCCGAGAGCCTTATAAAGGGACGCACAGAATCCTTTAGGGAATAAACCACCAGGGCAAGAAGTCTTAGGATGCCCCTTGTCCTTTGAAAGCTTGGAAAGGAGCCCCAACGGTGATACAAAACCTCTATTACCTCTGGCTGGAAGGGGTAGCTCCTTAGGAACTTTTCCCTGTATGTATGCCTATCCTCTGGCAGTAGGTTCTCTCTTTCCAAATAGTCCAAAAACTCCTCTATGTTCTCTCTGGCACAGGCTTGGTCTATGTGCTCAAAGAGCCTTTTTGTGATCACGCTGGGGACTTCTTCGTCCCCTATGGGGGTTCGCACCTTTTCCAACCGCCCCACCACCTTTTGGAGCTGTTGGGACATTCTCTCGGCGTTCTCGTCGTAATATTCAAGCTGGCTTGAGGGCACGCTCACCACCAACGCAGTTTGAGGGAGCAAAGAAACCGCCTCCGTTAGCTCCTGCATAAAGGCTAAGGTTTGGGCACCGAGGTTAGACTGCCCCACCTTCACCCCCGCACACTTAACCGCATACTCCAAAAGTTCGTCCATCAAAATCAAAAGGGGCTGATGTTCAGAGAGTAGCTTTAATACCTTGTCCCTCCCGGGGGAAATATCTCCCTTTAAAAGCTCCACCTTTCCCCTTAGCTGTCTTTCTATCTCTTCCCAAAGCCTTGTATCCCTTGGGTCAAAGACCGTTCCCACAAAAACAACCACATTGGCTTTTATCTCCCTTGCCTTGTGGTATAGGGCTATGAGGGAGTGAGTTTTTCCTCCACCAAAGGGCGTTTGCAGTTGGATTACCGGGTCGCCTCCCTCTCCTTTTAGTCTTTTGATCACAGTATCTAAAAGGTCCCCAAGCCCTTTTGTGATGTAGGTTCTATTCCAAAAGTCTTGGGGGTTTTTGTATTCCTCCGGTCCCTCTCCGTTGAAGACACTCCAGAGGTCCGCAGCATATACGCTCAGGTCAAACCTTCCTTCCCTTATATCCCTGTGTGGTCTTGCACACATCACAAAGGGCTTCATTCAAACAACCCCCTTTGTTTGGTCTCTATTCTTAATTTTGCCATAACTCTTTTACTCTCTGCCAAAAACCCCTCAAGCAATCTTTTTTCATCGTTGCCCGGCGGTAAAACTTCACTGATAGCTTGGCAGGTTCTGTAAAAGTAGTCCTTATCTCCGTAGCCCGTGGTAGATAGCACCTCTTTTAGCTCTTCTCTCTGGTTTTTGCTCCACAAAAGCAAAACCCAATGGATCACATCTATCATATCCTTTTCCCTCTGGCTTTCTATCTCTTCTATCTTCCTGTCGGTGGGTCCCAAAAGCCTAACCTTGTCCTTTTCTATTCTTATAAAGTTCCTTGACTTACCAAGTTCTATACCCAAGCCCTGG
>DAIUER010000155.1:0-1675 GCA_036845005.1 Thermocrinis sp. | reverse complement strand
TTTCAAAGGATTGCCTGTTTGCTAGAAAATAATTGACAAACCTTCTTATCTCCTCTCTGTCTGGGATCTCTATGTTAAAGACCTTAGCCTCCTGCGCTAAAAACTTCTCCTCCAAACTGTTTAAGAGGTCTTCCTCGGACTTCTTGAGCTGGTAGTTGGTAGTGATCAGGGTGCTGAGTTGATGATTGTAGCGGTATGTGATGAGCAAAGAGAGAACTTCTATGCTCCAGTCGGAGAGCCTCTCACTGCCCAGGGCATCCAGCACCAAAACAGGAATTCTCATCAAAAACCAGAGCAGTCTGCTGTATTTATCTTCCTGAGAGCCTGCGTAAAACCTAAGTTGAAAGAGCATCTCCTTAGTATCAAAGAAAAAGCCCCTTACCCTTTTTTGTCTGTATAGTGCTTTTAGGATGCCCACTACCAAATGGGTCTTTCCCATCTGGGGAGATCCCACTAAGGTAATACCCTTGCCCTCCTCAGGATTAAAATTGAAAACAAAGTCCTTACAAACTTCAAGGGCTCTCCTCCGAGTAGAGCATTATGGGTAGAATGGGTGTACGGTGGAACTTTACAAAAAAGCCCATTTCTGAAAGCCTTTTGTATATACCCTCCGCCAGGCTTTTCAAAGTGGGCACCATCCATTCTTCCCTCTCCAAAATCTCCAAAGCCTTTTTTGCGGACGCACATAGGGAGGGAGGCAAAGAGGTAGAAAAGATGAGGCTTCTTGCCCTGTTTATGAGGTAATCCACAAGCCTTTGGGAACCGCACACAAAGGCACCATAAGAGCCCAGAGCCTTTGAAAGGGTCCCCATTAATATAATGTTTTCCTGCCAAGGAATACCAAAGGCGTAAAGTATTCCTTTACACTTCTCACCCAAAGTGCCCGTTGCGTGGGCTTCGTCAAGCATTAGCATGCAATCGTACTCCTGAGAGAGTTTTAGCAGGGTGGGAAGGTGGGCTATGTCTCCATCCATGCTAAAAACACTGTCGGAGACCAACATACACCTTCTATAAGCCCTCCTGTTTTCCTTTAGAACCTCCTCCGCCCTCTCGTAATCAAGGTGTGGGAAAACAAATATCTTTGCCCTTGAGAGCCTGCAACCGTCTATAATGGACGCGTGGTTGAGCTGGTCGCTGAGGATCATGTCCCCTTCGGAAACCAAGGCGGGTATTGTGCCCAGGTTTGCCAGATATCCAGAGCCGAAGAGGACGCAGGCGGGACCCGCTTTAAACTCCGCCAGCTTTTCCTCCAAAGACTTGTCATGGATCGTGTAGCCAGAAACCAAGGCGGATGCACCGCTTCCAACTCCGCAATCTTTTATTACCTTGATGGCTTCCTCCTTTACCTCGGGGTGTTCTCTTAATCCCAGATAATCGTTGGAGCAGAGGTCTATCAAGCCCTCCCTTAGGGTTCGCCTTCTGAGGAGTTTTTGCTGTTGTATTTTCCTTAGCTCCTCCTCAATCCAATCCATCATCTGATTATTACTTTTGCGCCGTTTTCCAGTAGGATCGTTTTTTCTTCTTTTGAGGTAGTCTGTCCTTGGGGCAAATATATGTATGCCCCAGCTGGGATCCTATCTCCCCTTATGAGGGGGTT
Source organism: Thermocrinis sp. (assembly GCA_036845005.1). Classification (GTDB taxonomy): domain Bacteria; phylum Aquificota; class Aquificia; order Aquificales; family Aquificaceae; genus Thermocrinis. The sequence goes on along the minus strand of DAIUER010000155.1, from coordinate 78 downwards.
AAAAACCCTAAAGACGCACTCTTTTAGGAGCTTGACCGATAACACAATCTCCACTAACGTTTACTCTTAAACCTAGAT
>DAIUER010000154.1:0-1684 GCA_036845005.1 Thermocrinis sp. | reverse complement strand
ACTCAAGAGGTAATGAAAATAGAACGCGAGCTAAAGAGGATAAGGGAAAGATACTTCAGAGTTAGAAACAGAAAACAAAAGCAAGAATTGGAAGAAAAAGACAGAGAGTTAAGGGAAAAGTTAGCGGAGCTTTTGAAAAAGCAAGGATGGGACAACAAAGATATCCAAAAGATAATAAGCTTTGACATTTTGGACCCCACCGCAAAGGCAGATTGGTTTGACCCCGAGTGGATGTTTGGAGTGGTGGATGGGTTTGATATAGTGATTGGAAATCCGCCCTATGTGAGGCAAGAGAAAATTAAGAAAGATAAACCATTACTCCAAAAGCAGGGCTACGAAGTTTTCACATCCACCGCAGACCTTTATGTGTATTTTTACGAAAAAGGTTATCAGCTTTTGAAACAACAGGGCGTTTTGGCATACATAACAAGCAATAAATGGATGAGGGCAAAGTATGGAGAAAATCTGAGGAAGTTTTTGAAAGAAAAAACCACCATCATAAAGCTTATAGACTTCGGCGGTTATAGAGTTTTTGAGCAAACAGTGGATACTTGCATCCTTCTATTCAAAAAAGAAAATCCATCAAAAGGACACACCTTTGAGTTTTTAACAGTGCCAAGCGATGTAAAAGACTTAGAAAGCTATTTGAGAAAAAGAAGCAAGTATTTAATAGAACAAGAAACTGAAACAGTGCTTAAAGAGGTGCAGTCTTGGAGTGATTTTGAAACTTGGCAAGAGCTTAGGGACTGGCAGACCGCTTATGTTGGAAACTGGCAAACCATGTTGCAAGAAAAACTCTCCAACAACTGCTGGACACTCGGAGATGATAAAGTTTTATGCTTAAAAGAAAAGATTGAAAAAGTAGGAAAACCCTTAAAAGAGTGGGATGTAAAGATTTACTTTGGGATTAAAACAGGCTACAACGACGCTTTTATCATAGACACGGAAACAAGAAACAGGATTTTGGCAAATTGCAAGGATGAAGAGGAAAGAAAGAGAACAGAAGAGATTATTAAGCCAGTTTTGAGAGGTAGGGATATTGAGAGGTATAGGTATAAGTGGGCGGGATTGTGGATAATATGCACTTTTCCATCTAAGAAAATAGACATAGAGCAATATCCAGCCCTTAAGGAATATTTGGCAAGCTTTGGAGAAAGGCTTTTGCAAGATGGAAAACCTGGGCATCGTAAAAAGACACCGCATAAATGGTATGAAACACAGGATAATATTGCTTACTACCCAGAATTTGAAAAGGAAAAGATAGTGTGGCAGGAGATAGTAAGGGAACCAAGTTTTGCATATGACAACACAGGAATTTATGTTGAGGCTACTGGTTTTCTAATGACTGGTAAAAACCTAAAATACTTGCTTGGGCTTCTGAATTCAAATCCAGTGGCGTTCTTCTTCAAAACTTTTTACGCTGGCGGTGGATTAGGAGAAGATGGATACCGATATAAGAAAGCATTTTTAGAACAACTCCCCATCCCTCCCATCACTCCCCAAACCCAACCCCTCGCAGACCAAATAGTCCAAAAAGTCCAAGAAATCCTCACGCTTACCCAATCCCCCGATTTTGAGACCAGCCAAGAAAAACAGCAAAAAGTCAAAGAGCTTGAAAGAGAAATAGACCAGCTTGTTTATAAGCTTTATGGCTTAACGGAGGAGGAGATAAGGACTATGGAGT
>DAIUER010000153.1:0-1706 GCA_036845005.1 Thermocrinis sp. | reverse complement strand
TTCAGAGGATATAAAAGCGGAGGAAATGGCTATTGAAGTATACACAAAGCAGTTTGACATGGTATAGGACGATTCGGAAAAAAGACTGCTTGAAAGGGTCATAAGGGACGAAAACTTTCACAAAATAGAGTTCAGTGAGCTAAAGGAAAAGGTGATGGAAGGTATTGTGTGCATGCAGGAGGAACCAAAGAAGGCAGACCCTAAGGTTATAGAGGTCCTAAACAAGTTCCTCCAAGAGGAGTACCAGACCATAATAAACTACCTTTATCAGTTCTTCCACTCAAAGGATATAAACCACAGGGACGTAATGCTTGATATTGCAATAGAGAGCATGGTGCATATGGGTAAGTTGGGAGAAGCCATTGGTGAGTTAGGTGGTATGCCAGACATAAGGGCAGACCTGGACAGGAAGGACAGAAAGACTATGCAAGAGAGCCTTGCGGAAGACATAAAGTTTGAACAGGAAACGGGTGGAGATTACAAAAAGGCACTTGGGCACATACAGGATGAGGAAGTGAAAAAACTTTTTGAGTTCATAGAGAGCCAAGAGGAATATCACAAACACATGCTAATGGAACTGTTCAAAAAGATGAAAAGGCTCACTGTGGGAGACCTGAGAAGAAAAGAATGATTGACCTGGTGATAAACTCATTCAGGGAAAGTGCGGACGTAAAGCTCGCTTTTGTGGAGATGTACGCGGAGAGGCTTTTGGAGGTGGGAAAGATCATAGCAAACGCCCTAAAGGAGGGGAATAAGGTTCTGCTCTTTGGAAACGGAGGCTCCGCAGCAGATGCCCAACACATCGCCGCAGAGATCGTGGGAAGGTTCAAAAAGGAAAGGAGAGCACTGCCCGCCATAGCCCTAACCACAGACACATCCATTCTAACTGCAGTGGGTAACGATTACGGATTTGAAACGATCTTTGAAAGACAGATGGAAGCCCTGTGTATGCCCGGAGATATAGTCATAGGCATATCCACCTCCGGCGAGTCTGAGAATGTGATCAGGGGGCTCAAAAAAGCCCACGACCTTGGTGCAACCACGGTAGCCCTTACTGGGAAGAAGGGAGGAAGGATGGTTGATATAGTCCATTACTGCTTTGTGGTTCCCTCTTACGATACTGCAAGAATACAAGAGTGCCACATCACCATAGGGCATGTGCTCTGTGAGATCATAGACCACTATTTATGAAGGGTTTGCTTTTTGTAAAAAACTCCCCCAATGCTATAAGCACCGCAGAAACCCTTGAGAAATTCTTAGAGAATAAAAAAATACAGGTGGAGTTCTTTGTGAATGAGCCCGGTAAAAAACCAAGGGAAGGCGATTACGCATTAACTTTGGTGGTGGGCGGGGACGGCACCTTTTTGGCTGGCGCCCGCTTTTCTGCAGTCAGAAACATCCCAATAATGGGAGTAAACGAGGGAAAGTTTGGTTTTTTGACGGAGATAGACAGAGATGAAGCCTTTGAGTATGTGGAAAAGGCTTTGGATGGAAAGTTAAAACCTCAAAAAAGAATGCTGGTCTGTGCCTTTGTGGATGGAAAACCCGTAGGACACTACCTTAACGATGTGGTGCTTTCTAAGCTTAACTTGGCAAGAATGGTGGAGGTGGAGGTCTTTACACAGGATGAGTTCATGGTCAGGGTCTATGGGGATGTATTATGGCGTTTTGGTTATGGTAGTTTGCGATAGCGAAGGTGTTGTATA
>DAIUER010000152.1:0-1726 GCA_036845005.1 Thermocrinis sp. | reverse complement strand
AATAGCTCCTCCAAAGCCAAAAGCTCCTTCATCAGTCTCTTTTTTTCGTTTCTGAGCTTTGAAAGTTCTCTATCTCCCTTATCGGTAGTTCTCTCCTGTTGAAGTTCCAACATCTCAAAGAGCCTTCTGTTTGCCTCCGTTAGCCTCTCTATCCTCTCCTCGTAGCCCTTAAGGGTTTCTTTAAAGTAGCTTAACCTTTTTACGATGTCTTCCTTTTCCTTCAAAAGCCTTTCTTTTTCTGCTGTTTCCTCCTCCGTTAGTCTCTCTATTCTTTTTTCAAGCTCGGACTTTTCTTTGGCAAGCTTTTCAATTAGCTCTTGATGTAGCCTTTTGGTTTTTAGGGCTTCCATCAGTTCCTTCTGGTTTTTTGAAAGCTCCTCCTCAAGTCTATGCTTTTCCTCTTGGAACTGCCTCCACCTTTTTTCCACGGGCGACTCAAAGAGTTTTATGACAAGCAAGGTTATTAAAAAGGCGGGCATTTGCTCCAGAACAATGCCGAACCTCTGCTCCACCACTGCCTGCAAAAGCACATTAAACACAAACAAAAGACCGATCCATGCCACAGTCCTTAGCCTCTCACCAAAGAGCCAGGCTACATACAGGGCGGACAGAAAGAAGGTCAGGTGAAGTTGTTCAGGCAGAGAAGAGGGATAGAGCCTAACATCCAACATTTGGGACAATTGCACCAAGGCAAAGTTGTAGGAGACGATCAGAAAGGCAAGTAGGATTGGCTCTTTTATCAGTCTTAGCATTAGCTTTAAAATATAAGCTGTGGGTTTGAGATTTGCGTACACGGTGATCTTTATCTTTGTTCTCTTTGCCCTTCTGGCGGACTTTATAGCTCCCTATCCTTACGCCCTGCAGAACAGACAGGCACCTTATCATCCACCCACACGCGTTCATTTTTTTAAAGATGGCAGACCCACTCTACCCTATGTGTATGAGTATGGGTTGAAGGACCCCCTCTTTAAGGTCTATGAGAAAAAGAACATCACTTGCAGGCTTGAGCTTTTCCGCAGGACATCCTATGGCTTTAAGCTCCTTTCGGTGGCAGAGCCCTGTCATCTTTACCTTTTGGGCACAGACAAGCTAGGCAGGGACATCTTCTCAAGGCTCGTGTATGGGGCAAGGGTCTCTTTGACCATTGGTTTAGTGGGGGTGCTTACCACCTTTATTTTGGGCTCGGTGGTGGGGGGAATCTCCGGTCTTTTGGGTGGCAGGGTGGATAGTCTTCTGATGAGGCTTGTGGAGGTACTTCTTTCCATCCCCACCTTTTACCTTATGCTCTCCTTGAGGTCTGTCTTTCCTTTGAACATGGGTAGCTTTGAGCTCTTTCTTGCCATCGTGTTCATTCTTTCTTTTGTGGGATGGGCGGGGCTGGCGCGAGTGGTCAGGGGGATGGTGCTATCTTTGAGGGAAAAGGAGTTTGTCTATGCGGCAAGAACCTACGGTGCGGGCACATTCCGTATTCTCTTTAAGCATATACTTCCGAACACTTATTACTATCTGATCGTTTCTGCCACTCTGTCCTTCCCGGGCTTTATCTTGGGGGAATCTGCTCTGAGCCTTTTGGGTCTGGGCGTTTCGGAGCCCGTGCCCAGCTGGGGCAACATGCTCTCGGAGGCAAGGAATATTCCTCTGATAAGTGCCTATCCGTGGCTTTTGACGCCAGGCGTTGCCCTCTTTTTGGTGGTCTTTGCCTTTAACCTGCTTGGAGATCAGCTTT
>DAIUER010000151.1:0-1730 GCA_036845005.1 Thermocrinis sp. | reverse complement strand
TAAGGGTTCTTTGTCAAAAGGTTTTTCCAGCTTTTCTGAATTTCTCACCCGAGGTTTTGTTAAAGTATAATATTAGCTATGTATGATGTGATCATTGTGGGTGGAGGAGCAAGTGGTTTAGCCTGTGCCCTTACCCTGGACTCTTCAAGGGGAAGGAATTGGGACTGGGCAGAAGGTAAAACTTATTTGGTTTTCGATAGGGGCGAATCGGACCTACACAAGGCATATCTGAAAAATGTGCCGGGCGTCCAACCCATAGCTGGCACTCAGCTTTTGGAGGTTATAAGGGAACAGATAAAGGACTGGGGCGGTGTGGAGTTCTCCGAGGAAAAAGTAGTTGAGATAAAAAAAGAGGGAGAAATTTACAAGGTATATACAGAAGAAGGTAAGGAGTATAGCGCCAAGTATGTGGTTTTGGCTGGAGGCTTTAAGGAATTTTCCATAAAGGGCTTGGAGCTTGAAGTGGTGGAAAATCCCAAATCTCCAAAACCGGGAAGGGTTATGATAAGGCATAAGGATTTTGAGGTGATGCCCAACCTGTTTGTGGTAGGCACATTGGCAGGTCTTAGCTCCCACTTTACCTCATGTGCGGGTTCCGGCGTAGAGGTTGCCATAGAGATCCTGTCTCGTATGGCGGGCAAAAGGATCGTGATCCACGACGTGCCGCAGGATTGAAAAGATTACTTCCTCTTCTTTTAACTTTAATATTCCTTTCCCTCCTTTTTTACTTTCTACCATCCAAGGAAATTTTCTCCCTCTTTGCGGAGGTTTCTTTAAAGGACCTCCTTTTGGCGAGCCTTTTTTACGGGCTGAGCCATCTTAGCAGGAGCATGAGGTGGAGGCTTCTTCTTAAGGAGCTTTCTTTCTTCCAATGTTTCTTAATAAACAGTGCAAATGTATTTTTGAACAACCTATTGCCTGCGAGAACTGGAGAGTTAAGCTGGTTTTACTACTCAAAACGTTTGGGTGTGAGCCTCCAAAGGTCTGTGGGGATTTTTTTGTGGGGTAGGATTTTGGACCTTATTGCACTCTTTGTGCTTTTAACCTTTTTTTATGCCCTTCATAGAGGAGATTTTAGATTTTACCTATTATCCCTTTTTTTATTTTTTCTCTCCTTGTTTATTCATGTTCCAGTATCTAAGTTCAAAAACTTTAAGGGTGATTTTTTGACCTCTACCTTGGCATCTTCCCTTTCTGTGATCTCAAGCCTTCTGAAGTTTTTAAGTTTAATTTTGCTTCTTGGCTTGGTTCCCTCAGTGGAACTCTTTCTGGGTTTTTTGGGAGGAGAGCTGAGCTCAATTTTGCCCATTCACAGCTTTGGAGGTCTTGGCACCTACGAGCTGAGCTTTTCTTTGCCTCAAAAGTTCCTTGGAGAATCCCTAAAGGAAGGTATGAAGGTAGCTTTTGTCTTTCATAGCTTTCTGCTCTTATCCTCCGCCCTTTATGGGCTTGTAGCCCTGTATTTTTTACACAGAAGATAGCCTTATACCCTTGTTTTAGGTCTGATAAGCTTTACGCACACTCCTTTATCCCAAGTTTTTTGTAAAGGGTAATAACAGGACACCAGTTGGTAAAGGCGGACTGTATTTGGTTTAAGGACATAAACAGCAAAAAGAACTTCCAAAACCAATGAGCATTGGAGGGAAGTATGCCAATTAGAAGCACCAAAAGCAAAAAGGCACCAGATGTAAGTCTAAGAGCTCTATCCATAGTCATAGCAGAACCTCCTT
>DAIUER010000150.1:0-1772 GCA_036845005.1 Thermocrinis sp. | reverse complement strand
CATAGGAAAATTCAAAGCATACGCCATAGAGCTAAAAGAAAACATCACAGAAAGGAGCAGTAAAAAAAGACAGTTTGAAATCGCCAAGGAAATTCTGAAATCGCCCCCACTAGCAACCGCAGGGCTTTTTGTTTTTTACCCGCAGGAGGGAAAATCCTTCCGCTTTTCTTTGGTCTTTAGGGAACCTTTTGGCACAACGGCAAAGTATAGCCCATACAAAAGATACACCTACTTTGTGAGCCCAGAGCTACCCAACAAGACCTTTATAAAGCAAGTGGGAGGGTGTGAATTCAAAGACCTAAAGGAAATAAAATCCGCCTTTAGCATCCAACCATTAACAAAGGAGTTTTACAAAGAAATTCAAACTTGGTTTTATCATGCGTTGGAAAACTACGAAAAGGAAATATTCTTCCCCGGAGGAAAAAAGGAAGAAAACCTTATCCGCCTTATCACAAGGCTAATGTTTGTGTGGTTCATCAAGCAGATGGGACTTGTCCCCGAAAAGCTTTTTGACCCAAAGGAGTTAAAAAACATAGTCAAGGACTTTGAAAACGGACACAACTATTATAACGCCATACTTCAAAACCTGTTTTTTGCCACTTTGAACAGACCCATAAACGAAAGAGGATGGGCAAAGGACGAAGGCTTTCTCAAAAACAGAAACACCTTTGGAATAAAGAGCCTATACAGGTATGAAGACAAATTTTTGATACCCCCGGAGGAAGTCTTAGGGCTTTTTGAAAACATTCCCTTCATAAACGGAGGGCTTTTTGAGTGTTTGGACAAAGACAGCCAATACATAGACGGCTTTTCAAGAAGATCTGATAAACAAGCCAAAGTGCCCGATAAATACTTCTTCCAAGAAAAAGAGCAAGAAACAGACCTTTCAAAATATGGACTTGGAAGGGCAAAGTTCAGAGGACTAATATCCATCTTTAAAGACTACAACTGGACCACCGATGAGTCAAGCCCCATAGACCAAGAGGTAGCCCTTGACCCAGAGCTTTTGGGAAAGGTCTTTGAAAACCTGCTTGCGTCCTACAATCCAGAGACCGCCACCACCGCCCGCAAGGCAACAGGAAGCTATTACACCCCCAAAGAGATCGTGGATTACATGGTGGAAGAAAGCCTAAAGGAATACTTCAAAACCAAAACAAGCTTAAGTGAAGAAAAGATTGAAGACCTATTCTACAAAGAGGAACTCCAGCTTTCCGATGAAGAGAGAAAGGAGCTTGTCCGAGCCATAGCGGACGTAAAAATCATAGACCCCGCCTGTGGCAGTGGTGCCTTTTGCATGGGAGCCTTGCATAAACTCGTGGAACTTCTTAACAAAATAGACCCATACAACGAACTTTGGAAGTCAGAACAGCAAAGAAGACTGACCAATGAACTCTCCGAGCGATGGGAAGAGATGACCCAAGAGGAAAGAAACGAAGAGAGGGCATACCTTTTGGAAGTCTTCAACGAGCAAAGAAATTACCCCGACTACGGAAGAAAGCTTTATCTCATTCAAAACTGCATATACGGAGTGGATATCCAACCCATAGCGGTTCAACTGACAAAGCTAAGGTTCTTCCTGTCTTTGATCCTTGACCAAAAGCCCAGCAACGACAAAGACAACAACTTTGGCATACTTCCATTGCCACACCTTGAGACAAAGTTTGTATGTGCCAACACACTAATAGGTCTGGAAAGTCCAAGGCAAAGAAGTATAAGAACTCAAGAGGTAATGAAAATAGAACGCGAGCTAAAGAGGATAAGGGAAAGATACT
>DAIUER010000149.1:0-1791 GCA_036845005.1 Thermocrinis sp. | reverse complement strand
AGAGCTGGGGGATGTGGTGGTTTTTGGAGAGCTGGGCTTGGGTGGAGAGGTCAGGGCGGTGCATTTTCCGGAGATGAGACTAAAAGAGGGCAAACGCTTTGGCTTTAAAAGGGCAATGGTTCCAAAGGGCAACATCCTTGAGATGGATGATATGGAAATATACGCAGTTTCCCACATAAAAGAAGCCCTGGAGCTTTTGCTATGAAGGTGCTTTTGGTGGAGGATGACCGGCTTTTGGGGGAGAGCCTAACAGAATACTTGCAGTCGGAGGGATTTATTACAGATTGGGTGTATGACCCAAGGGAGGTTATGGAACTCTTGGAGGTATCCCGCTATGATGTGATCGTACTTGACCTGATGATGCCGCACATAGGGGGTGAGGAGCTTATAAAGGCTATCAGAGAAAAGGACAAAGAAACTCCCATCCTTGTTCTTACTGCCAAGCAAAGGCTTGAAGACAAACGCACCTGCTTTGAGCTTGGGGCGGATGACTATCTAACAAAGCCCTTTGAGATGGAGGAGCTAACCTTGAGGCTGAAAGCCCTATACAGAAGGAAAAACCCGCAGGATGTGGTGGTTATTGACGAAGTGGAGGGCTGCTTTAGCAAAGAGATGGTAAAGGTGAAAGGAAAGCCAATTTCTTTGAGCAAAAAGGACTGGCTTGTTTTGAAGTTTTTGGTAGAAAACAGGGGGCGCTTTGTCTCCCAAGAAGAGATCCTTAACTATGCGTGGGGAGACGAACCAGTGGGGGAAGATGTAGTGAGGGCACGCATAAAGAACCTTAGAAAGTTGCTACCGGAAGGATTTATAAAGACCATGAAGGGAAGGGGATACCGGGTTGGGTGAAAGGCTAAAGCTTATGCTAATTTTCCTTTCCCTGATTACCGTTGGCTTTATAGCCCTGAACACTCTCATGTTCTTTGAACTAAGAAGGATATTAGAGGAAAGCATCTACTTTAGGGCATACTCCCATTATCTTCTTTACACCATAAGCAAGAACCACAGAGGGGATGAAAACTTCTTTGTCTCGGAGCAAATTCCGAGGGGCTTTTCCTTTTCCTTTAGGGATCCCTCCGACCCTTCTAAAAATGTCTATGTGGCTGTGAGGGAAGAGTATTTAAAGGAGAGCATAAAGCCGAGCCTAAAGAGATTATTCTTTTTTCAGTTTTTGCTGATCTTTTCCTTGATTTTGGTCTATCAGTTGGCTTTGGACAGACTTTGGAAAAGCGTGGAGGAGGGTAGGGAGTTTGGCAGGTTTTTAGTAAAGTCTATAAGCCACAAGCTTGGGAACTTTCTGGCGGTTCAAAAGACGAACCTGAGCCTTCTGCAAAAAAACAACTCTCCTCAAGCCCTGGGTAGGATGCAAAGGAGTATAAAGAGGCTTGAGAAGGACGTTAGCTTGATCCTCAGGCTATCGGAGGAGGAGCTAAAGCCTGTCAAGGTTTGGGTGGATTTCTGGAGTGTTCTGGAGAACGTGCTTAGCCTCTTTGAGGAGGAGATAAAGGAAAAAAAGTTTATCTTCAGGAAAGGAAAAGATCTCTACCTGTATGCGGACGAGCGGGTTCTGGAGGATGTGCTTTATAACCTCCTTAGCAACGCCATAAAGTATTCAAAAAGCTTTGTCCATCTGAGGGTATCTGTAGGCAAGGACCGAGTGCTCTTCAGCGTGAGAAATGACTTTGTGGAGGACGCCAAAGGAGGCATGGGCTTGGGGCTAAGGCTTTTGCAAAGGCACGCCCAAAGGATGGACAGTGAGTTATTTATCCGCATAAAAAAGCACTACACCGCCCA
>DAIUER010000148.1:0-1831 GCA_036845005.1 Thermocrinis sp. | reverse complement strand
ACTGCCATCCTTTTACACGCTTACGACACCCTAAAGAGCATAGCGGGTGGAAAGGTGGAGGAGAGAATAGCACGGGTGCTTTTGGAAATAGCAGACCGTATAGGTAAAAAGCATAAAGACACCATAATAATAGACGCACCTTTGACCAGAAACGATATAGCAGAAATGACTGGCACAACAGTGGAAACCGCCATAAGAGTTATGAGCAAATGGAAAAAGCTGGGAATTATAAACACAGATAGAGGATATATAGAAATACTAAAACGTAAGGAGTTGGAAAGACTGGCAGTTTGATGTAAAATTTTATGCCCTTACAAAAAACGCAGGAGGAGTTGTATGAACGTAGAGTTTATTGGTAAGGGTGTGGAATGGACTGATGCAATGAAGAGTTTTGTGGAGGGCAAGCTTGAGAGATTTTCAAGGCTTTTAAAAGAGGCAGAGGAGGACCAGGTGGAGGTGGTTGTAACTCTCTCCACCTCGAGGGCAAAGCACAAAGATTACGCCGGTGAGAGCAGACCAACAGTTTATAGGGTTGATTTAGACCTTTATTTGAAAACCTGGGGTGGCGGAGTAATACACGCCTGGGAAGAGGATGTGGATGTTTTTTCTGCTTTGGATAAAGTCCTTGATGAGGCAGAAAGGCAGATCATAAAGCTAAAGCAAAGAAGGCTGGAGCAAAGAAGAAAAGGGCACAAGATAAAGGAGGAATTACTTGGCTCTATAACCGCACCTTCAAGAGAGGTAGAAAGACCTACGATAATTGAGGAGGAACTTGTGATAGAAAAGCCCATGAGCGAGGAGGATGCAGTCTTTGAACTTCAGGAGAGCGGATTTTTCTTTTTGCCCTTTGTGGATGCAAAGACCGGTGAGCTTAAGATAGCCTACAGAAAAAGGTCAGGAAGTTTTGGAATAATAAACACAAGGTGCAGGGGGACCTAAAAGCCCCCTACTTTACTTATTTATGGGCACACTTCCCTTTCTTCTGTCTTCACCGGCTTACCGTCTTGATAGTAGGTTGTTTTTACTATTCTGCAATTTCCTCTGCTTGCTACGGGCTCAGCATATACCCTTTGCCTTCCGTCCTCGGACCTGTATTCTACTGGTCTGTTAGCCATTGCCGCTTCCCTTGAAGCCCTTTGAGCTATCTCCGTAACAGTTCCACCCAATACAGCACCCAAAGCACCACCTACAATCGCTCCTCTCCACCTGTTTTCTTTGTCTAGAAGGACACCGGCCGCTGCTCCAACTGCTCCACCTACCGCTGCACCTTCGTAGGTTCTTTGGGAGCTCACTTGACCGCAGGATATAACGCCTGCAGAGAATACAGCAAACGCTAAAAGTATTGCCACCTTTCTCATGCCTTCACCTCCTAACTTAATGGTTTAGTAATAATAAAGTATAATCCCATATTCTGAAAATTCTGTGAAAAAAATCAGCTTACTTTAGCCCCCTCTTTAACATCCTTTTCCGGGAGAAGGACAGAAAGATCTTCTCCGTCCCCCGCCGCCAAGATCATGCCCTGGGACTCTATCCCAAAGATCTTGCGAGGCTTTAGGTTTGCCAGCATGATGACCTTTTTCCCTATTAGCTCCTCCAGTGTATAGTGCTTTCCTATGCCCGCCACCAGTGTCCTCTCTTCATCCCCCAAAGATACCCTCAACTTCAAAAGCTTTTCTGAACCTTCCACCCTTTCCGCAGATAGTACCCTTGCCACCCTGATGTCTAACTTCAGAAAGTCTTCAATTCCTACCTGTTCCATAAGCTAAATAGTATATTACTTTTTTGCCGCCTCCGTTTCTTCAAGGTATCCCTTCAGCACCACGTAGCCCAC
>DAIUER010000147.1:0-1840 GCA_036845005.1 Thermocrinis sp. | reverse complement strand
TTTGAAAGGCTAAAGAGGGAACTTGGAGTGCCCGTTATATATTTCTACAGAGGTTCTGGAGAGTATTTGGAACTGCTCAGGCACGTGCCCGCGGATGCCTTTTCTGTGGATTGGACGGTGGATATGTTCTCTTGGATGGAAAAGGAGGACAGGGTCTTTCAGGGAAACATAGACCCATCCATTCTTTACTGTGCGGAGGATGTTATCCAGCGTAAGGTTTTGGAGTTTTTAAAGAGGGTGCCAAGGAAAACCAAATACATATTCAATTTGGGACATGGGCTTTCGCCCGATATGGAACTAAAAAAGGTAAAGCTTTTGGTGGATACGGTTAAAGGCTACAGGGTTGGATGATAAGAGAGGGGAAGGTCCTTCTCAAGGTGGAAGTTCCTAAAGTTATCTCCTCAGAAATGCCCGTTTTTTACAACCCAGCTATGGTTGTAAACAGAGACATAAGCCTACTTATTGTTTGGGCTATGGAAGGCGAGGAGCTTGTGGTCTGCGACCCTATGGGTGCAAGCGGTGTTAGGTCTTTGAGGTTTTTGTTGGAGGTGCCAAAGGTAAAAAAGGTCATATACAACGACATAGACCAAAGGGCGGTAGAAAGCTTCAAGGATCATCTGCGGTTCAACCAAGTGCCAGAGGAGAAAGTGGAGATATACTCTGAGGATGCCAGCCTGCTTTTAAGGAGGCTAAGAAATTGCCATTATGTGGATATAGACCCCTACGGCTCACCCATTCCTTTTTTGGATTCTGCGGTATTTCCTGTCAGGAGGAGTGGCGTTCTGTCTGTTACCGCAACGGATACTGCGGTGCTATCTGGAACTTACCCCAGCACGTGCCAAAGGAGATACTTTAGCAAACCCCTGTTGGAGTGTGAGTTTTACCACGAGGTGGGTATAAGGATCCTTATAAAGAAGGTCATAGAGGAAGGTGCCAAGCACGATTACGCCCTAAAGCCTATCTTTTCATATTCTTACAAACACCACTTTAAGGTCTTTTTTAGAAAGGACATAGGGGCAAGGAGAACAGACAAGCTCGTTGAAAAAATAGGCTACCTGCTTTACTGCACCCATTGTTTATACAGGGAGGGTGTTCCCCTTGAAGGCATAAAAGGGCAGTGCCCTCACTGCGGGCATAAACTTTTGGTAGCTGGTCCCCTTTGGCTTGGAGGGCTTTGGGAGAAGGAAACAGTGGAGAAGGTTTGGAGTTTGAGGGGTGCCATAGAACTTTCGGAGGAAACCGCCAAGCTATTAAAAAAGATCAGGCAAGAATCAAAGGTCAACAGCCTTGGCTTTTACAGTCCCTCCTACATAGCGAGGGCTTTTAAACTTGCCCAACTAGCACCAAAGGAATTTTTCTCAAAATTCTTTGAGGGCACACCCACCCACTTTAGCCCGGAGGGCTTTAGAACATCCCTTGAGCATGGAGAGTTTTTAAGGAGATTGCATGAGTTCATACAGAGAGGTGGCAGAGCTAATCCTTAAGTTAAAGGGAGAGCTCTTTTTGTCTCCGAGGGAAAGGTGGTTCCTGAAGAGGTTAGAAGAATCCGCCTACCCTTGGCAGTTGGTGGAGGAGGGGATAAAGAGGTTTTACGCCAAACTTCCACCGGAGAGACGAAAAAAGACACCCGCCTTCTTTGCCCTCGGTGAGATTGAAAGGTTAAAGAAAAAAGCAATAAAAAACTCCGCAGGGAAGGAAGATAACTGGAGGGAAAGGTTCAAAAGCCTTTTGGAGAAGCTGGGAGAATTTATTGAGGTGCCAAAGGTGGAACCCAAAGACAAAATGTCCGCAGAGGAAATTCTGGCAGACTTGGAGAGCAAGCTATACAAACACCTCTGGG
>DAIUER010000146.1:0-1858 GCA_036845005.1 Thermocrinis sp. | reverse complement strand
CCATAGAGGTGGTCAATCCCGATGCGGAGGTGTTCATAGTGGCTTCTGGCTGTGCGGCGGCGCAGGGTAGAGAGGCGGTCCGTTATGCCCAGTTGGAAGGTCTCAATGTGGGTCTGGTAAAGGTAAAATCCATAAGACCCTTCCCTGAAAAGGAAATAAGGGAAGTGCTCAAAAAGGCAAAGGCGGTCATAGTGCCCGAGCACAACATCGTGGGATGGCTTGCTAGAGAAGTAAAGGCAACCATTCCAGACAACGACAAGGTAATAGGTGGTCCAAGGGTCTACGGTGGTATGACCCTACCAGTGGAGCTTATAATGGAAAAGGTCTATGCCGCTCTTGGCATTAAGAAGGAAAAGAAAGTTGTAGTATAAAAACCTAAAAAGGAGGTGTTATCATGGGCTTGGAGTATGTAAGAATATCCCCAGGCTTTGAGAAATACATGCCCAAGGACTATGTGGATCTGGTCCAGTATGGGCAGTTTGGCAGGCAGATAGATGTCCAACAGCTCGGACAGTTCAAGGAGCTGGTGGAAGAGCACCCAATGTGTGCGGGCTGTTTTATGGCATACTTCATCAGGGTCTTTTACGCAGCCCTTCCCAACCCAGAGGATACCATAGTCATCGGCACCGCAGGGTGTGCAAGGCTGGCACTATCTCAGGCAGCGGTTCCCTTTATCTACGGAAACTACGGAGACACCAACGCGGTGGCATCCGGTCTAAAGAGGGCTCTGACCATTAGGTTCCCCGATAAGGAAAAGGATGTAGTTGTTATCGCAGGAGACGGTGGTCTCATAGACATAGGCTTTGGAATGACCATGCACTCTTGGTTCAGGAGGGAAAAATTCACCACCATAATGGTGGATAACGAGGTTTACGGAAACACAGGTGGGCAAGAGAGCGGAATGACTCCCAAGGGTGTTCAGCTAAAGATGGCTCCCAATGGAAAGCAGTTTGACAAGATCAACGCGGTGGAGCTGGCAAAGACCGCCGGTTGCGTCTATGTGGCAAAGCTTGCTCCCACAAATCCTAAGAGGATCGCAAAGACCATAAGGAGGGCTATCCTTGCCGCAAGGCACTTTGGACCCACCTTTATACACGCCTACACCTCTTGCAACATTGAGTATTCCATACCCACCGAGAAGGTTCTTGAGGATGCACGCAAGAGGGAAAAGCAGGACTTTGGCTTTTACGAGTGGATGACCGACGAAGTAAAGGAATACTTTGAAGAGATAGAGAAGCAGTCTCAGGAGGTTAAGGCATGAAGCGTTATAACATCCGAATAGCGGGCGTTGGTGGGCAGGGGGTGGTTACCTCCGCCCACATTCTTGGAAATGCTATGTCCGCAGCGGGCAAGTATGCCACATTGGTTCCCTTCTTTGGCTCCGAAAAGAGAATGGCACCCGTGGAAGCCTATGTGCGCGTGTCCGACCAGCCCATCTACGAAGTGGGTGAGGTGGTCTATCCCACTGTGATCATGATCTACCACCCTCAGGTTATCACCCACGGCAAATCCTACACCATGCCCTTTTACTCTGGGCTCAAGGAAGGGGGCATGGTAATAATAAACACCGATGTGGATATAATCCCACCAGAAGACTGGCAAATTCTCAGGGAGCTAAACACAAAGGTGTATATGTTCCCAGCTACCAAGCTCGCCTTAGAACTGGCTGGCACTGAGCTCGCCACCAACATGGCAATGATAGGGCTTTTCTTTGGCATAACCAGGCTTGTAGGCTTTGAACACATAGAGCAGGCGGTAAGGGAAAGGTTCTTGGGTAATACCTTCGTGGCATCCGGAGGAACCACCGCCCAAATACTTGTAGATGTATTTCATAGCCCTTATGTTGGAGGACCAAACC
>DAIUER010000145.1:0-1904 GCA_036845005.1 Thermocrinis sp. | reverse complement strand
AAAACAAAAAGAAATGAAAAAAGCTTTGAGTTTTACGAAAAAATAAAAAACGGTGAAATAAAGATTTAGGAGGGTAGATGATGAGAAAAGAGTATTACTTACTCAAGGTGCTAACTCCACTGCACATAGGTGCGGGTCAGGGGCTTGGGCATGTGGATTTGCCAATAGTCAGAGAAGCCCACACGAACTTTCCCTACATTCCCAGCACGAGCTTAAAGGGAGCTTTGAGGAACTTAGAGATTAACCAAGTGGCGAGGGCAAGGGGAGAAAAACCATCTCAAGTGGAAGAAAGGCTAAAATCTGATCAGAAGGAAGAAGATATTCTAAGACTTGCAAAGATCTTTGGCGTTGCGGGAGAGGGAGCGGAGGAAGGCAAGGAAGTAGGGGCGGGCAAAGTCCTATTTTCAGATGCTTTTATTGTGCTTTTCCCTGTCAAATCCGCAAAGGGGATATTCTCTTTAACTACATGCCCTTATGTTATAAACCGGTTTTTTGAACTTTTGGGTATTGATCAAAGAGTGGAAGATGTACCCGAGGGTAAGGTAAAGGTCTTGAGCACAAAAGATCACAGAAACCTAATAAACAACAAACTATTGCTTGAGGAGTTTGTGTTTGAGGCAGAGGAGTCTGATGAGCTTAAAAAATTTGTAGAACTTGTGGGCGTTTTTGTAGGAGAAGAGAATAAACGAAGGATCGTATGCGTGAATGATACGGACTTTATGGACTTTGTAAGCAACTACACAGAAGTGCAAACTCATATAAAAATAAATTTAGATACTGGCACTGCAAAGGAGGGGGCATTGTGGACCGAAGAGTATGTGCCTGCGGAGTCTGTTTTTGCCTTTAGTCTTGTATTCTTGGAGGAGCTTGACTTTACTCCACCCACCACTTTCCACCTTGGAGGAGATATTACTACCGGCAAAGGTTTTGTAAAGGTTCAAAGGTTGGAGGTATAACAATGAGGAGCAAGGTTCAAAAGCTAGCACAGTTGGCTTACGAGTGCGTCAAGGAAGTAAAGGGCAAAGATTTTGCATCAAGATATTTAGCTTACGCAAGAAAATTACCGTCCATGATAACTTACAATGGACTTCTGACAACGGTTGCCTTTGCAAAAACTAAAGCTAAAAAAGAAGATGCTTGGAGAAAATTGCTAGAGCATTTAGAAAAATTCCTTAGAAAAGAAGGGATAAAGCAGGAAAATAAAGATTTAATAGAGTTCCTTTCCGAGCTTGAGGTTCAAGAATACAGGTTTATAACCAAGAGGGTTTTAGACTTTTCTCAGTGGTTAAAAAGAATAGCAGAAGGGGAGATAGAAGATGAAGGTAAGGGAGATTAAAGGATTTTTATCTCAGGTTGATAATCCTGCACTGCTTTTTAACAAGCTTTTGATTTTGGAATTCATAGATGGCTTTTCCCAAAACCAGAACTTAACAGAGAAGTATAAAGATAAGAAAGGTAAAGACAAAGGTAAGGACAAGAGAGATGAAGATGTAAAAAAGATAGATTACATAAATAAATTCAAGGAAAAAGTTCAGAGACCTGAACTTCCACCGAAAGTAGAAAGCTACGCCATTGAAAAATTCAGGCTAAAAACTGCCTACAGACTTGTAATCGGGGCAGGTTATCCATCCTTTATTGAAAACGGCTTTCTGTTCCATCATGTTTATGGTATTCCTTACATTCCCGGAGAGACTTTAAAAGGACTTGCAAGGGCTGTTTTTATACTCTCAGTGGTAGAGGCTATGAAAGGAGAAACTAAGCTTTCTAAGATAGAGGAAGAGCTTTCAGAGGAAGTTGAAGGTATATCCTATCAAATCCCAAAGAAAATTAACATAATTTTAGACGATTACACCGTTTTTTATTTTTTCGTAAAACTCAAAGCTTTTTTCATTTCTTTTTGTTTT
>DAIUER010000144.1:0-1927 GCA_036845005.1 Thermocrinis sp. | reverse complement strand
CCCTAACCCCATCCACTTCTATGACCTTCTTAGTGTCCTGACAGCGCGCCTTTATATGAAGCATTTTTATCACCTCCTTTTAAATAAAGATAAAACAACGTGAGCTTTAAGTTGATGCCTTTGCCCAAATACTCCATGGCAAAATATACCCTATCAAGCATGAGTTTATACCTTTCTTCCCGCTCTTGCAGGTATTTTTTGTGGATCAAACCCGAGAGGATCTTAAGGAATAAGAGCTTATCCTCCGTGCTCCAGTCTTCCAATCTGTTGGCTAATTTAAAGAGGTTGACCCAATCTAATTGCCAAAACTTCAGTGCGGTTTCTACTATCTCTTTCTTTTCTTTCAAGCTTTCAAGTAAGATAAGACTACCCTCCGAAAGCTCCAAAAGAAGATCATCCTTTATACCCGTCCTTTGGGCAAGCTCCTCCTTGGTAAGGGGTGGGACCTCTAACATAAAGCACCTTGACTTTATGGTAGGTAATAGGCTGTTTAGGTTATGGGAAACAAGGATAAAGTGAGTGTCTAAGGGAGGCTCTTCTAAGACTTTTAGCAGGGCATTTTGGGCGTAAGGGTTCATGGCGTCCGCGTTATATATAACAACCACCTTTTTGTGGGACAGGGCAGGCTTTATATAAACAAACTCTCTAACAGCCCTAACTTGGTCTACCTTTATCTCCGTCTTCTCGGGCTTGAGATAGATAAAATCCGGGTGATCTCCCTGAAGATAAACAAAGGCACCGTCCTCGTATACCTTTAGCTTTTCTTCAGGTTGGGAGAAAAAGTCCCTCAAAAGACGACAGGACTCACAAACACCGCAGGCAGGATACTGGGACTTTAAGCACAGTAGAGCCTTGGAGAGCTCAAAGGCAGTTTCCCGTTTTCCCACTCCCTCTTTTCCATAAAAAAGTAAGGCCTGGGGCACCCGGTTTTGATTGAACATTCTTTCCAAAAAGGCTTGCAGTTTCATTGGTTAGACTTTCCTATTAGCTTGAGAAACTCCTCCCGGGTGCGCAGGTCAGATAAGAATACGCCCCTAAGGGCTGAAGTAGTTGTAAGATGCCCCGGGGACATCACCCCCCTCATGGACATGCACAAATGCTCCATTTCCAAGACCACCGCCACACCTTTTGGCTTTAACTGCTCCATCAAAAAGTCTGCGATTTGGTTGGTGAGCCTTTCTTGGACTTGAGGTCGGAGGGCAAAGGCTCGGACCGTTCGGACAAGCTTTGAAAGACCGCAGACTATACCGTTGGGTATGTATGCTATGTGTGCCTTTCCAAAGAATGGCAAGAGATGATGCTCGCACAGGCTGTATATATTTATGTCCTTGACCAAAACCATTTCGTTGTAATCCCCAAACTCCTCAAACAGCTTGAAGTCAAAGGACCTTTGGCGGTCAAACTCCTCCCACATGCGGGCTACCCGCTCGGGTGTCTCTTTCAGTCCTTCTCTATCTGGGTCTTCTCCTATTGCCTCCAAAAAGAGCCTTATGGCTTGCTTTAACCTTTCTTTATCTACAGCCATTCCTTGATCCTCCTTGCAATTTTTTCGGGGCTAAAGCCAAAGTAGTCCATGAGCACATCACCCGGGGCAGACCTTCCAAACTCCTCAAGGGTGATCAAAAGCCCATCCATTCCTACAAATCTATGCCAGAGCAGTCCTCTTCCCGCCTCCACTGCTACCCGTTTTTTGACCTCTGGTGCAAGAATATGGTCTTTATACTCCTTTGGTTGGTGTTCAAAGACCTCAAAGGAAAAAACATTTACAACCCTTACCTTTATGCCCTCCTTCTCTAAAATCTCCTTTGCCATCAAGGATGGATAAACCTCCGAGCCGGAGGCAAAGACTATTACATCGGGTGTTCCCTCCGTGTCCGCTATCACATAGGCACCTTTCAGTGCAGACCAGTGGGAGGGATATTTTTGG
>DAIUER010000143.1:0-1932 GCA_036845005.1 Thermocrinis sp. | reverse complement strand
AGGGATGTAAAAGAGGCTATGGATTACTTTGGAGATGAAATAGACCTTTATGTGAGAGGAGCAAAGCTTGAGGGCAAGCCCTCCACCATCGTAAAGTTTGTCAGCGACAAAACCATAAAGATAGTAAGGGAGGGTAATGTGCCAAAGGAAAAGGTCCTTCAAATAGTGCGCCTTCATCAAGATATAGGGAACCTTTTTCTCTCAGACACCCTTCCTTTTTTCTTTGAGCCTCTCCTTTAGGGTCTTTCTCTTGGGTTTGTCCGCTTTACCTTCCACACCGCTAAAGACCGCAGACTTTAAGAGCCTTTCCCTTTCCTCCTCTTCCTTTCTTACCTGCTCTTCCACCTCCTCTTGGGAGGCGATCTGAACTTTTATCAGATCCTGCAGAACCCTTTCCTTTAGGGTAAAGAGCATGTTCTCAAAGAGTAAAAAGGCTTCCTTTTTGTATTCTACCAGCGGGTCTCTTGCGGCGTAGCCCCTTAGGTATATACCCTCTCTGAGCCTGTCAAGGATGTGGAGATGTTCCCTCCAAAGATGGTCCAGGTTAGAGAGGGCAATGGTTTTGAGAATTTCCTTAAAGAGGGCTTCTCCCCACTGCCCTTTTTTCTCCTCCAATAGCTTTAAAACCTCCGAAACGAGCACCTCCAAGAGCTCCTCCTTATCCCTGACCTTGGGAATGTCTATATCCCTTCCCGTTAGCTCCCGCATATAGTCCTGTAGAGGTTTTAGGTCCCAAAGTTCTGGTTCTTCCTCTGGTAAAAGCTCTGCGACCTTTTGGTTCAGAAGGTCCTCTGTCCATTCCTTTAGGTATTCTTCCAAGTCCTTGCCTTCCAATAGGTCCCTTCGCATACTGTACACTGCTTGCCTTTGGATGTTTGCCACGTTGTCGTATTCCAAAAGACGCTTCCTTATCTGAAAGTTCTGGGCTTCTATCCTCTTTTGTGCGTTCTGGATTGCCTTTGTTACCATCCTGCTTTCTATGGGCTCCCCCTCGGGAATCTTAAGAAACTCCATCATCTTTTTTACTCTATCTCCGCCAAAGAGCCTGAGCAGGTCGTCCTCAAGGGAAAGGATAAAGCGGGATTCGCCGGGGTCCCCTTGCCTTCCCGCCCTACCCCTCAGCTGGTTGTCAATCCTCCTCGATTCGTGCCTTTCTGTGCCGATGACCAGAAGTCCGCCCAGTTCTATAACCTTCTTCTTTTCCTCTTCCGTTATCCTGTAAGCTTCCTCTAAGGCTTGCTTCCACTCCTCTTGGGTGGCGTTCTCGGGCGTCTTACCCTTTTTCCTAAGGATCTCCTTTGCCAGGTATTCAGGGTTTCCGCCCAAAAGTATGTCCGTTCCCCTTCCTGCCATGTTAGTGGAGATGGTAACTGCCCCCAACCTTCCCGCCTGGGCTATGATCTCGGCTTCCCTTTCGTGATGTTTGGCGTTTAGCACATTGTGAGGAATTTTTCTCTTCTCAAGGAGCTTAGAAAGATGCTCCGAGTCCTCTATGGAAATGGTGCCCACAAGGATAGGTCTTCCCTTCTTGTGCTCCTCTTCTATCTGCTGAACCACCGCAGACCACTTTTCCTTTTTTGTCTTAAAGACCATATCTGGCAGGTCCTTTCTACGCATAGGCTTGTGGGTGGGAACCACGATCACATCAAGCCCGTAGATCTCTTTGAACTCTAAGGCTTCCGTCTCTGCGGTGCCCGTCATACCCGCCAACTTTTGATATAGCCTAAAGTAATTTTGAAAGGTTATGCTTGCTAAGGTCTGGTTTTCCTGCTGGACAGGGACGCCCTCCTTTACCTCTATGGCTTGATGGAGCCCGTCGGACCACCTCCTACCCGGAAGGATCCTTCCGGTGAATTCATCCACTATCAAAACCTCCCCATCCCTAACTATGTAATGCACATCCCTTTTAAAAAGCTCGTGTGCCCTGATGGC
>DAIUER010000142.1:0-1955 GCA_036845005.1 Thermocrinis sp. | reverse complement strand
CGCTATAAGATAATGACTTTATCGTCTAAGTTGGTGCCACAGGACAGCATTACGAACTTGTCAAACATGTTCTTGAGTTTTTCCAGATAGAGGTGGATTTTCTTAGTTGTATGAACCAGGACCTTTTGGAAAACACAGCATGTATGGCAAGGTCTTTGAAAGAAGTCTTGCGGGAGCATAGACCTGATTGTGTGATGGTTCAAGGAGACACTCTCAGCTGTTATATGGGGGCATACACAGCCTTTTTGAACAAAATTCCGGTTCTACATGTTGAGGCGGGTCTAAGAAGCCATGATAAGTTCTCACCCTTTCCAGAAGAGATGTTCAGAAAACTTATAGACGAGCTATCTGATGTGCTTTTTGCACCAACAAAAAGGGCAGTGGAGAATCTTCTAAGGGAAGGTTTTTCAAAGGATCGTATAGTGCTTACGGGTAATACAGTAGTAGATGCCATCTATATGGCAATCAAATACCTTGACAGAGAGGGTATAAAAAAGCAGTTGGAAGATTTGATACAAAAAAATATATCTGCCTTTGATGGAATAGTTTTTATCACTTCCCACAGGAGGGAAAACATAGGAGAGCCTATGAAGAACATAAGAGATGCAGTCAATGAACTCGCTAAAAAATATCCGCACCTGCTTTTTGTATGGTCCTTACACAAAAACCCTTCCGTGAGAAAGAGTATCCTTGAGGATTTCATCACACAGCCGGATAACTTAGCCATAGTGGAGCCCATAACTTATCCGCAAACTGTCTATTTGATGGAGAGTTCATTGATAATCATTTCCGACTCAGGCGGAATCCAGGAAGAAGCCTGCACGCTTAAAAAGCCTTTGCTAATAACTAGGAATGTTTCGGAAAGAATGGAAGTCGTAGATGTTGGTTTAGGAAAGGTGGTAGGCACCAACAAAGAGAGCATAGTAAAGGAGTTTGAAAGCATTTACAGAAATCTGGAATACTACCAAAAGCTAACTTTTGAAAATCCTTACGGAGATGGAAAAGCAAGCGAGAGAATAAAGAACTTCCTTCTGTGTGATGAAGTGAAAAACTTTATGTTAAACTACGAAAAAGATTACAAGGGAGATCTGCATGAGTGTGTTGAGGCTAATTCCATTGGTAGTGCTTACTGGTCTTAGTGCTTATGCCTATGATTTTAGGCTTGAATTGGGTGGAAATTATGAATACCTTAGCCCAAATGCTACCTATGGCAGCTGGAAAAGTGGTTTCCTAAGACTTTACCACAGACCTTCCCAAGGTTTTACCTACTTTTTAGAGGGTAGGGCTTTTAGCAGAGAGCGTGAAGGTGATGCGGTGCTTGGTGTTCTGGGTGCTTATAAGGATTGGAACCCATGGTTTTACACATACACCAGTTTATCTGCCGGAAGCAAAAGCACCTACCTTCCCAAGTATAGGTTAGACCAAGAGTTCAACTTTAAGGTGGGAGAAAAAAAGAATATAGTTCCTTCCATAGGCTTTACATACATAAAATACCACAATGTTCATAAGGACTATGTAATTTATCCCGGAATATCTTACTATGGAGAGGGCTTTGTGATAACTTACAAATACTTTATAAATAGAAGCGACCCAGGTAGCGTAAATTCTTCTTCTGACCTTGTAAGTATAGGCATAGGACAAGAAGGGAAAAGTTGGACATACTTGGATTTCTCTTACGGCAAACAGGCATACCTTGCCACTTACTTAGCAAACCCACAAGAGGTTAGACAAAGAGCCCTATACATATCTCTTTCTCATAGGCACTGGATAAAGAAAGATTTGGGGTTATTCGGAGGTTTAAGCTACTTAAAATTAAAAGATGGGTATGAAAAGTATGGATTACAAGCAGGCATATTCAAAGATTTTTGAGGTAGAGAAACCAATAATTGGTTATGCACGTTTTGGTAGAGTTTTAAAGTTCAATAAGTATCTTTTTATGCTTCAGCTTACACTCT
>DAIUER010000141.1:0-1959 GCA_036845005.1 Thermocrinis sp. | reverse complement strand
TTTTTGACGCCAGCGGGAACCCCCTGCCAAGCCCCACATCCCCAGTCATAATCCAAGGCTACACCGCGGTTTTTGACTATTCTCCCGGTTGTCCTCCTCTTCTTTTTGCATCAGATCCAGAAACCGTCTACGCCGTTGTCCCAGCACCATCTGGTGGAGCGAGCACAGCACAGGTTTCCATCAAATACAGAACCGAACCCTTTGCGAGTTATAATCCTATACCACCCAATGCGTGCAGGACCACTACGACAAGAAACTATGGACCACCGCCGGATTTTCCTGGTGTTTGCAATATAAAAGCAGTGTATATCTGGACTGTAAAGGAGCAATACAGTGGAGAGGTGAAAAAAGTATCTGTGCCCGTGAGCTTTCATATCGTGCCTCTCACTGGCACCTGCGTGCCTTAACATAGGCATTCAGTTAAACAAAGACCAATTTGAAACGCTCTTGAAATAAACCAGATTGGAAACAAGGTGTAAAAGGCTAACAAAAGCCAAGGACATTGTTTTTTGATAGGCAAAGCCAAAAAAGAGGGAGGGAAAGAAAGTAAGCAGGGAAAGAATACCGGGGTATAAGATAAGGTGGGGTATCACAAACATAAGAGAGACCTTCAGGTTGCTGAACCTTTTCATAAGGTATGCCCTAAAGAAGATCTCCTCCGCAAAGGCGGAGAGGGTCATACCCAAAAGCCAAAGGGCATCAAAAAACAAAAAGGCTATGGGGTAAAAGAACCAAAGAAAAATCCACCTGTCCAAAAGCCTTATCTCAAGAAAGACAAGGGGAAAAAGCAAAAAGAAAATGGAAAGGTTTGGAATGCCAAAAAACTTGTGCAAAGATACGGAGAGTAGCACAAGCAGGTAAAGGATGGGCTCAGAGTAGCTTTTTGTAAAGGATCTTATCCGCTTGCCTGTCATAGACCACCTCAAAGACCGCCGACCTCTCTCCGCTCCTTAGCTCCATCTTTATGTGAAAGGTGGAGCTTTTTACGTCTATTAAATCCCTGATATTGTAAAGGATGTCAAGGGTCATGCCATCCACCATCAGCAAGTCTTCGGGCTTTTTGAAGGGTTCTCTGCTTCTTCTTTCCATGATCTTGCTCGCCAAGGTTTCGTCTATTCTCTGGTCCAGGGACATCAGCACATAGAGGCTTGCGGTGTTTATGTTAACCTTTCCCTTGGACTCCACTGTGGTAAGATCTAAAAGCCCCGGGTAAAATTTCCCGCCCAGTTCCTTTCCCAGTAGGTCTTCCCTCTCAAAGCCCATGTAATAGAGCTCCTCCTTTGCATCCAAAGGTGCCCTCTTTATGGGATAGTCGGTGTTTATGGTGCCCTTTGATTTGCCAGTCCAAACCAAAAGGTTTTCTTTGTAGGAAGGGTCAATGGCAAGGAGCCTTAGAAGCCTTTCAAAGAAGTTTCCGTAGGGACCCTCATCCACCGAGTTTAGGTTTAAAAATCTCTCTTCGTCGTATATGGTAGCCCTCAGCTCGCCTCTATCCGTTCTAAAGGTTAGCTCCTTTGCCCAGCTGTCTTGAAGGCTGTCCACGGAAGGGTCATCCCTTTTTAAAAGGTCAAGGACAAAGGGCAGTGTGTAAAAAAAGACATAGCTTGCCTGCACCTTAAAGGATACTTCCTCCACGACCCTCTGGGCAGACTTGGCGGTAGAGTGTGCATCCAACACATAGTAAGCGGACATCAAAAATAGCATCAGGGCAAGCAGTGGGATCATCTCAAAAGCAAGTATACTTCAAAGAGCCCCTGTCCGGTGTTATCCACCGCCCTGAGCTTTTGCACGCTTATGCCCTTCTCCTCCAAGGCATAGATCAGGTAGGGAAGCTTTTCTCCGGGCAGGTTTGTTCCCTGCACCTCGTAGCCCGCCTCCGTTTGCTTAAAGGCCTTGAACTCCGCCTGCTACTGGGAAAAGCGCCCTCTTATCACCTGCTCGGAGGGTGTTTCCGTCTTT
>DAIUER010000140.1:0-1984 GCA_036845005.1 Thermocrinis sp. | reverse complement strand
AGCGGAGAGGATGTATAAGAAATCTCCCACCTCTGGCTCCGGAAGGGCTACATTCCTTGCCACCACATCCATACTATCGCAGGATACACCGCCGATGGTCCATTCTTTTAGCTCACCTTCTCTGTCCAGGTAGAAGGCATACCTTATACCTCCCAAAGCTTCCGCAAGACCGTTGAACACACCCGTATCTATGTAAAGCCAGAGGTCCTCTCCCCTTTTTGCCTTCCCTATGACCCTGCATACCATAATACCCTGGTCTCCTACTATGCCCCTGCCCGGTTCCATTTGGAGTTCGTAGGGCAGTATGGGAAAGAACTTCTGAAGTAGCCCCCTTACATAGTATGCTATATCCTCTATGCTTAGGGCTTCGTAGCTGTATCTGACTGGTATGCCCCCACCAATGTTTAACATCTTGAGTTTTAGACCCCTCTCCCTTGCCTTTTCCCAAAGCTCTGATGCGGTTTTTATGCCTATAAACCAGTTTCTAAAGTTGTTGCACTGAGAGCCCACATGGAAGGTTATGCCGTAAGGTATTAGCCTTTTTTCTCTTGCATATTCCAAGATGTCCAGGGCGGTATCTAAGTCTACGCCAAACTTTTTGGAAAGAGGCCAGTCGCTTCCTTCGTTGGGCACAACAATTCTAACATACACCTTTGCCCTGCTTGCTAAGGCTGATATTTTATCCACCTCTGTAAAGGAATCTACTGCAAACCGGTCTACTCCTTTTTTGTAAGCGTACTCTATAAACTCGGGAGGTTTAACCGGATTGCTTGATATAATCCTGTTTGGGCTCACACCCACACTAAGCACCTTGTTTAGCTCTTCCGTAGAAGCCACTTCAAAGCCAGCACCAAGCTCAGCAAGTGCCCTTATGATCCTTTCGTGGTCGTTTGCCTTTACCGCATAATATACGTTGAAGTTGGGAAAGTGATACTTGAGTTCTATGTATCTGCCCTTTATTCCCTCCAGGTCCATAAGCAGAAGAGGAGTTTTTTCGGGCTTCAGGTAAGGCAAAAGGTAGTCCTTGCCTTCAATGAAAGAAAAAAAGCCCTTTTTTGCAAATTCAAACTGCACGCTCTTGTGGTCTAAAAGGGTCTCCGCCATAATGGACAAAAATATAACCTTACATCAGTTCTTTGTGTATGCCCTCTATGTATATTCTCTCTATCACCCTTCTTGCTATAGGTGCAGCTACAGACCCTCCAGATCCACCGTGTTCTACCAAAACGCCTACCACAAAGAGGGGATCTCTGTATGGGGCAAAACAGACAAACCAGGCGTGGTCCCTGAGTTTGTAAGGAAGGTTCTTTCTTCTTGCGCTTACAGAAGCCACTTGGGCGGTGCCTGTCTTTCCGGCGATCTCTGCAATAGGATAGTTTGCCATAGTACCCGTTCCAGACCTAACCACATCCCTCATAGCCTCCTTGACAAGGGCAAAGTGTTCAAGGGGCGCTTTTATAACCTTATAGACACTCTTTCCATTCTTCCAAACTACTCGCCCTTCTGGGTCCCTAATTTCTTTAACCAAGAAAGGCTTATAAATAACTCCATCGTTTGCTATACCCATCACCATCAGGCACTGTTGAAGGAGGGTCGCCTTTAGGTACCCTTGACCTATAGACATATTGACCGTATCTCCCCCATACCATGGTTCCTTTTTGACCTTTCTTTTCCACTCGGGATTGGGCATTATGCCCTGTGCGTTTGGTAGTTCAAAGGGCACGCTTTCTCCAAAGGAAAAGTTCCTAAGGATGGCTTCCATCTTTCTTGGTCCCAGCCTGTTGTAGCAAAAGCTATAAAAATAAACGTCGCAAGAATCTCGTATGGCGGTGCGCATGCTCTCCCAGCCGTGTCCGCTTCTTAGCCAGCAGTAAAAATCCCTGTTGCCAAGGGAAAACTTTCCTCTGCAAAAGACACCCTACTTTGGGCTCACTCCCTCCTGCAAAAGTCAAATAGCCAACCCAACCTATATAACAGACCCTGG
>DAIUER010000139.1:0-1989 GCA_036845005.1 Thermocrinis sp. | reverse complement strand
TCCCCCACGCTCAGCACCCTTACCCTTTCTCCGTATTTCTCTTCAAAGATAGCTATGGCACCCTCCTTTATGGCTTCCCTGTAATCCTTTTCTTCTACCAGCCCGGGCTCATTCTTTCTTATCTGTTCATTGACCAGCTCTTCAACCCTCTTTAGTTCATCCACACTCAAAGCCTGAAAGTGGGTAAAGTCAAACCGCAGGTATTTGTCCGCCACCAAAGAACCTGCCTGTCTTACGTGTTCTCCGAGCACAAGCCTAAGGGCTGAATGCAAAAGGTGTGTGGCGGTGTGGTTTCTTTTTATGTCTTCCCTTCTCTCCCGGGCAATGCTTGCGATCACTTGGTCTCCCACCTTAATGGTTCCCCTCACCACCTTTCCTTTGTGGCTTATAACACCATCCACAGGAGATTGGGTATCATCCACCACAAAAACACCGCCCGCAGACTCAATAGTGCCCGTGTCTCCTATCTGTCCGCCCCTTTCCGCATAAAAGGGAGTGATGTCTAAAAATACTTCTCCCTCTTCTCCCTCCTTCAGTTCAGAGACAAGCTCACCATTTTTCAAAAGGGCAATGACCTTTGATTGGGCTACATACTGCTCATAACCCACAAAGGTGGAGGTTCTCCCTATGTTTTTGAGGTGTTGGTATGCAGGTTGGACCTCTTTGGTTTGAATTTTGAAGTTCTGTCTTGCCCTTTCCCTCTGAATTTCCATCTCTTTTTCAAAGCCCTCCATATCAAGGCTCAAACCTTTTTCCTTGGCTATTTCCTCCAAAAGGTCCAAGGGAAAGCCGTAGGTGTCGTAAAGCTTAAAGACCTCTTCACCCTTCAAAAAGCGTCTTCCCTCCTCCAATGCAGTGTTTATAAACTCTTCAGCCACAGGCATGCTGTTTTTAAAGGTGTGCAAGAACCTCTCCTCTTCTGCCTTGACTACCCCCTTTACAAAAGCCTTTGTCTGAAGAAGCTCCGGATAGGCATCCTTCATAACCTCCACCACCACATCCACGCCCCTGTAGAGGAAAGGTTCCCTTATTCCCAGCTTGTATCCAAACCTCAGGGCCCTTCTGAGGATCCTTCTGATCACATATCCCCTTGCGGTGTTGGAGGGCAAAACTCCATCGGAGATGGCAAAGGTAAGAGCCCTAAGATGGTCTGCGATCACCCGCATGGCAACGGTGTCCTCAAAGTTTTCTCCGTAGGTCTTACCGCTGATTTCTTGCCCGAAATCTATGAGAGGTTTTATAAGGTCTATCTCAAAGTTTGTTTTTGTCCCCTGCAGGACGCTTGCGATCCTCTCCAAGCCCATGCCCGTGTCTATGTTGGGATTGGGAAGAGGTGTCAAATTACCCTTTTCATCCCTGTTGTATTGCATAAAAACCAAGTTCCATATTTCTAAAACCCTCTCCTCTCCATACTCTTCTCCTCTATCCACATAGACCTCCGAAGAGGGTCCGCAAGGACCAGTGTCCCCCATCTGCCAAAAGTTGTCCTCCTCCCCACGCCTCCATATTCTCTCGGAGGGAAGCCCCACCTCCTCGTTCCAAATTCTGTATGCTTCCTCGTCATCTCTAAAGACGCTAACATAGAGCTTTTCCTTTGGGAGCTTTAAATACTCCGTTACGAACTCCCAAGCGTAAAGTATGGCTTCCCTTTTGAAGTAATCCCCAAAGGAAAAGTTGCCCAGCATCTCAAAGAAGGTGTGGTGCCTTGAGGTATAGCCCACGCTTTCTAAGTCGTTGTGCTTACCGGACACCCGCAAACACTTCTGACAAGAAACTGCCCTTTTATAAGGTCTCTTTTCCAGTCCCAAAAACACGTTCTTGAAGGGCACCATTCCTGCGTTGGTAAATAAAAGGGTTGGGTCTGATTCAGGGACAAGGGAGGCACTTTTTACCCTTGTATGCCCTTTGCTTTCAAAAAAACTCAAAAACAGCTCCCTAATCTCATTGCCACTCATCGCTTTTTATTTTAATCCTATTTGCAAAAGGTTT
>DAIUER010000138.1:0-2010 GCA_036845005.1 Thermocrinis sp. | reverse complement strand
ATAAACACTCCTCAGACCCTCTTCATCTATTGTAAAGCAGGCGGTGTTCAACATATTGGGAGACATAGAGGGCATGCTATTTATAGACCTATTTGCCGGGACTGGTCAGATGGGTTTTATGGCTATGGAAAGGGGTGCAGAGGTCCTTTTTGTGGAAAAGAACAGAAAGTTCGCCCAAGCAATAAGGGAAAAAGGGGGAAAAGTGATCATCTCAGATGCGATAAAGTTTTTAGAACACTTGGAAGACAAGCCAGACATAATCTTTGCTGACCCTCCTTATGATTATGAAAACTACCAAAAACTCATTGACTTAGCCATCAAAAAACTAAACAATGGGGGATTTTTTATCCTTGAACATAGGAAAAGTCAAAACTTTGGGGCAGAAAGGGTAAAAACCTACGGAGATACTGCCCTGTCTATATGGAGGAAGGAGGATGATTAGCGTAGTATATCCGGGCACCTTTGACCCTCCCCACTTGGGGCACCTTGACATAGTTAGAAGAAGCTGTGAGATATTTGATAGGGTGGTAGTCGCCATAGCCAAAAGCCCAAGAAAACATCTGCTCTTTAACTTGGAAGAGAGGGTGGATATGTTTAGGGTGATGGTTGAACCCTTAGGTCCAAAGGTGGAGGTTAAGGGCTTTGATGGACTTTTGGTGGATTTTATGAAAAAGGAGGGGCTGAGGGTGATAGTGAGGGGTGTTAGGCTTTTTACGGACTTTGAGTATGAACTTCAGATTGCCCTCAATAACAGCAAGTTGGCGGGCGTGGAAACCATATTTATGATGCCCTCTCAGGAATACATACACATAAGCTCCACCATAGTGAGGGACATAGCCAGCTACTGCGGAACTTTAGAGGGCTTGGTACATCCCTATGTGGCAAAAAAGCTAAGAGAAAAGTTCCACTGCCCTTAACCCTTACACTCCACGCCTTCCCTTTCTATGTACTCTTTCATCTTTTGCAGGGCAGTGTCTCCCGTCAGTAGGTCCTTTAGGTCCCTTTCCAAGTTTGTGGGCTTTAGCCTTGCGATCCAACCTTCTCCGTAGGGGTCGTCGTTTATTAGGTCTGGTTGGTCAAAGAGCTTTTCGTTCCTTTCCACAACCTCACCCTCTATTACTGCGGGCACGGGACCAGTCCATTTGCCACTCTCTAAGGACGCTATGGGTTTTCCTTTTGGCACATGTTTGCCGGGTGGCTTTATCCGGACGTTTACCATTCTGCCCGCACGGGTTTGCCCTACATCCGTGGCACCAATCCTGACGGTGCCATCCTCCTCAAGGCGATACCAAACTTGGTTCTCTATGTCATAGTAAAGTTCCTTGGGAATCTTACAGCCCTTGTAGGTTTCCATGGCAAGAGTATTTTAAGGGCATAAATTTTGAAAAGAATATGATTTTTGACAACAGGGAGACCGCCGGACGCTTGCTGGGTGAACGGTTAAAGGAAAAGCTCGGAAAGGAAGGGAATTATATAGTTTTGGGCATCCCAAGAGGGGGAGTGGTGGTAGCAAAGGAAACCGCAGAAGTTCTTGGTGCACCCTTAGGGGTGTTGATCGTGAGGAAGCTGGGCGTTCCAGAAAATCCAGAGCTTGCCTTTGGTGCCATAGACCCAGATGGCAACATATATTTGGATAAAAGCACCGTTGAATACTTTGGGCTCACTCCCCAGGTCATCCAGAAGGTAGCCCAGGAGGAGCTTAAAAAGCTAAGGGAAAGGGAAAAGAAGTTTGAAAGGGGACTTATAAGGGATTTTAAAGATAAGGACGTTATAGTGGTTGATGATGGAGTAGCCACTGGCATGACCCTACAGGCGGGTCTGGAGTACCTAAAAAGAAAAGGGGCAAAGAAGGTGATCGTGGCAGTGCCCGTATGTCCCAAAGAGACGGAAGAGAGGTTAAAAAGATATGCACACCAAGTCTATTGCTATTACTTCACTACCACCTCTCCCTTTGCGGTGGGTATGTTTTACAGGGACTTTAAACAGGTGGATGATGAAGAGGTCCAAAAT
>DAIUER010000137.1:0-2047 GCA_036845005.1 Thermocrinis sp. | reverse complement strand
ATAGAGCATGGCGGTATCCTTTAGGGCTGAGAGGTTCTTCTCGGAGGTCAGGGGCACCTTGTCTGGAAACACCACCTCCTTGACCTGTCCGTCATCAGAAATGCCCACCACAAGCCCAGTTTTTCCCTCCACCAAAACCCTAAAGCCTACAGGGGAACCCTCATAAGGAAAGTTCGCTTTTATCCTTTCAACCCTCCCTCCGGGGAGGGCAATTTTCAAGCTCAGTTCCATGTTTTTTAATATTAAGGTTCAAAGTGATTTAATCACTGAACAAAAAGCCAAAAAGCCCTAACATAAAAAGCAAATCCTTTTGGGAGGTGTTGCCATGAAGAGAGCTTTAATCTCTGGCTTGCTTTTGGCGGGTATGCTGTCTGCACCCGTGTATGCACAGTCTATGGAAAAGAGCCTGTATGAAAGGCTCGGCGGCTACGACGCCATAGCCGCAGTGGTTAATGAGCTGGCGGTTAGGCTCGTAACGGACAGACAGCTGGGAGTGTATTTTAAGGGGCTTAGCAACGATAGCAAAAGAAAGCTAATAGCCCATCTTACTGACTTCGTCTGCTCCGCCACAGGAGGACCCTGTATATACACAGGAAGGGATATGAAAACCAGCCACGAGGGTTTGGGCATAACGGAGGAAGAATGGGATAGGTTCGTGAAGATCACCAAGGAGGTTTTGGATAAGTTCAAAGTTCCCGCCAAAGAACAGCAGGAGTTCCTTCAAGCGGTGGCTCCCCTTAAGTCGGTAATCGTGGAAAAGAAATAAGGTGGCTTGCCAGGTCCCCTCGGGGGACCTATATTTTATCCTTAATGAAAGAACCGACTTTAGAAAAGCCCTTCCCTTACGCGGAGAAAAGCTTTAAGGAAGATTTGATTTCCTTCTCTCAACCGGTCAGTCTAAAAAAAGGGACCATGGTAGGCTATCCGGGTGCGGTGTGTGAGTTGGTGCCTATAGTTTTGGAGGGAAGTGTTAAGGTCTATTTCACCGCAGAGAACGGCAGGGAGATCTTTCTATACAGAATTGGCAGGGGTGAGACATGCATACTTACAAACCTCTCGGTTTTAAAGAAAACACCCTATCCTGCCTATGCGGTCTGTGAGGAGGATGTGCTGGGTTATGTGATTCCCGCAGAAAAAGCCAACTACCTTTTTGAAAAATACTCCTACTGGAGGAACTTTGTTTTAGATATGGTGGTGAAGAATGTATATGGGCTCTTTCTTGTTCTGAACGAGTTAATATCCAAAAGGGTAGACCGGAGGCTGGTGGAATACATAAAAAACAACGCCAAAGGCAATGTGATAAAGGCTACCCATGAAGAGATCGCAAGGGATATTGGCACTGCCCGGGAGGTGGTATCAAGGCTTTTGAAGGAATTGGAGAGGGAGGGCTATCTGGAGATCACAAGGGGCGAAATAAGAATACTAAAACCCATCCCTTAGCCTAAATTTATCTTCATGCTGGTGCGACTAAAACTCTACAGGGACTATGATTTTATCATAAAGGAGTTCGTTGTTCCCACAGAGCCCGGGCAAACCCTTTTGGATGTCCTCTTTTACATCAAAGAGGAGTATGACCCAACCATCTCCTTTAGGAGTATGTGCAGGGCTGGTATATGCGGAACCTGTGGAGTAAAGGCAAACCAAAAGCCCATCCTTGCATGTAAAACCGCCATCAAAGACCTGGGAGAAGAGGTTTTGGTGGAGCCCCTTGACAACATGCAACCCGTTAAGGATTTGGTGGTGGAGCATAGAACCCTAATAGAACGTATCAAAAAGCTAAAGGTATGGTATGAACCCCTCCAAGAGAACCTTCAAAAGCTTGAGATGAGCCCCTTTCTTTTAAAGAGTTTTGATTGTATTGCCTGCGGTTTGTGTGATAGCAGTTGTCCCATCTTTTTTGGCAACTCAGACTTTGGAGGTCCGATGGCTTTCTCCCGAGCTTATAAGCTACTCCAAGACAGAAGGCACTCAAAGGCGGAGGAAAGGCTCCTTCTTATCAAAGACGCCCACATAAACCTCTGCACCCACTGTAAGAACTGCTCCCTAA
>DAIUER010000136.1:1744-2076 GCA_036845005.1 Thermocrinis sp. | reverse complement strand
ATATTTCTATAAGTTCTTTGCCCACCGTGTTTGATGTTGATTCCTCAAAAGTTGTCTGCGTCTTGCTAAGTATAATGCTGTTCCGAGCCCACCGTGTGGGATGGTGACGACAACAACGGCATAACTACCTTAGCCATCTTAACAGTTCCGAGCCCACCGTGTGGGATGTTGACTGGGTTCCACCAGTAAAAGGGATCGTAGGGAACGATGTTCTAAGCCCACCGTGTGGGATGGTGACCTTTCTGTGGGAAATGAGACTATCTTCACCTCCCCATATGGTTCCGAGCCACCCGTGAGGGATGTTGACACCGCGCCCAGATGAGATGCAACCA
>DAIUER010000136.1:0-1734 GCA_036845005.1 Thermocrinis sp. | reverse complement strand
CGTGTGGTATGGCCACCTCACCCCCATCTGAAAAACCACCACCCTATCCCCAGTTCCGAGCCCACCGTGGGGGATGGTGACGACATAAAAGCAACAAAAGCCTCTCCAAGTCTTAGGTTGTTCCGAGCCCACCGTGTGGGATAACAGCCCCATCCCCTGTTATTTGATGATGACTGAATCGTAATTACCTGTTCCCAGCCCATCTGTGGGTATGTGGTTTTTGATATGATTTTTCAGATGCAAGTCAAAGAAGAACTTTGGAGGAGCTACCATTGGCAAATTCAAAATAGAGTTAAAACTCAAGAGGAGCTTGAAAGGTTCTTAAGGCTTTTGCCGGAGGAAATTGAGGGCATAAAAAGAACGCAGGGAATATACCCTATGGCTATAACTCCCTACTATCTTTCTTTGATTGACCCTCAAGATCCGCAGGACCCAATAAGGCTTCAGGCTGTCCCGAGGGCGGTGGAGGTGGATGAAAGGGTTCAGTGTCATGGAGAGCCAGCTGCCCTAAGGGAGGAGGGAGAGATCCCCGGGCTTACCCACCGATACACCGACAGGGTTTTGGTGCAAACTACCACCTTATGTGCGGTCTATTGCAGCCGCTGTATGAGAAAGAGAATATTCTCTCAGGGAGAGAGGGCTATAAGCATAGAGCAGATAAAACAAACCACCCAATACATAAAGGCACATCCAGAGATCAGGGAAGTTCTACTCTCTGGCGGAGACCCTTTGACCCTAAGCTACGAAAAACTTGAACTGTTGCTTTCAGAAATCAGAAAAATTCCCCATGTGGAGGTCATACGCATAGGCACAAGGCTTCCTGTTTTGACACCCCAACGCTTTTTTGACCAAAAGCTTTTGGACATCCTTGAAAAATACTCCCCCATATGGATCAGCACACACTTTAACCATCCCAGAGAGATCACCCCAGAGGCACAAGAAGCAGTGGAGAACATACTTCGCAGAGGCATCCCCGTCTTAAACCAAACAGTCCTCTTGAAAGGCATAAACGACGACCCCCAAACCATGCTTGAACTTATGAGATCTTTAATAAGGATCAAGGTAAAACCCCAGTATCTCTTCCATTGCGACCCTATAAAAGGTGCAGTGCATTTTAGAACCACCATAGAAAAGGGCTTAGAAATAATGGATTACCTAAGAGGTAGAATCTCTGGATACGCCATACCCACCTATGCCATAGACCTACCCGGTGGTAAAGGAAAGGTGCCTCTACTTCCTCAGTATCTTTTGGCAAAGGATGGAACAAGGCATGTTTTTAGGAGCTGGCAGGGTGAGATAGTAGAGTATGATATACAAGAGTTTTGATGGTAAAAAGTAGGCTTTTGGCACTGTTTTACTCCCTTAAGGAGATATTTTTAGGAGATGTTAGCCTCTATGCGTCCGCATTGACCTTAAGGTTTTTGATGGTGATCAGTTCTCTTTTGCTATTCCTTGGATTTTTGGCAAGCTTTTCCCCTTTTCTAAACCAAGAGAAGATTATGCAGGTTGTAAGCCAGCTTACCCCAGGGTATGGAGAGGTGCTGATCAACAAGCTTTTGAAAATATACAAACACAGAGAAATAGGTTCCGTGTTTTCCTTTTTCATCTCCTATTTCTTTTTGGTAAGCTACGCCAAAGCCTTTGCTAAAGCAATCTCTCGCGTTCTAAAAGAAGACATAAAACTCAAAGAGACCCTTCTTTGGGCTTTTATTCCGGTTTATCTTTTGGGTTTTT
>DAIUER010000135.1:0-2118 GCA_036845005.1 Thermocrinis sp. | reverse complement strand
ACTCTCTACAATGTCCTCCACACTGGTGGCATAATAACCCTTTTGAGAAAAGAGCCTCTTTCCGGATTCAAGTAGCCTTTCCCTGGCAACACTCATTGGGTCAGCCTCTCCAAGCTTGCCAAAGAGGAGTTATATTGATAAAGAAGAATATAATAGTTTGCCAAGAGGTTGTTGTAGTTTGCCCTTGCCTCCAAGAGTTCTAACTGACTGCCCACCCCCAGCCTGTATCTCTCAGTGGATAGCCTTAAGCCCTCCTTGGCGAACTCTAAAGAACTCTGCACTGCCCTTATTTGAATCTGAAGGGAATTTATGGAAAGAAGTGTGCTTCTTAACCTTGCCCTAAGGTCATACTCTAACTGCAACAGGTTCTCCCTCTGTTTGAGAAGGTCTATCTCCGCCCCCGATATTTCCGCTTTCCTTGAAAAGCCGTCAAAGATAAGGTAGTTGATGCTCACTCCAAAGGAGTAGCCCTTTAGCCAGTCGGTATCTCCAACGGGAGACCTTTTGCCAGTGAATACCTGATAGTTGGCAAAGCCATTTACTGTGGGCAAGTTTTGGGCTCTCTTTAATTCCACCGTGCCCTGTGCCAACTCCACCGCCTTATTGGATACCCTGAGGGTGGAGTTTTTCTCCTTTAAAGCCTGCAAGAGCTCCTCCTCTTTGGGATTAAACTCCTTCAGCTCCAACGTGCCCTCCGGCTCCACATTTCCCTCAAGCTTTAAAAGGGCTTTGAAGTCCTCCAAAGCCCTCAGGTAATCCGCCCTCGCCTGCTCAAGCTGGGACCTTGCCTGCTCAAGCTGAGACTGTGCCCTCAACAGCTCCACCTTGGGCACCACCCCCGCAGAAAACTTGGCAGAGACCACTCTGTAGTTCTCCTCCCAGTAATCAAGGTTCTCCTTTTGAAGCTTTATAAGTTCCTTTCTGTATAAGAGCCCATAGAATAGGTCCTTCACTTGACTTTCCAACGTTCTTTGCACATCCTCTTTGATAAGGCTCTGAAGTTCCCTCTGGATGTTTGCCAGTTTTATAAGTTCAAAGACCTGTTTGTTAAAGATGGTCTGGTTCAGCTGGAGGACTGCGTTTTGCCTGTTGTGGGGAGTGAACCCCAAGGCTAAGTCCTGCCCGAAGTAGGTGTAGTTGTAGGAGATGCTTACCTGTGGTAGAATGCCAGCCCTTGCCCTCTTGATCTCTTCTTCCGCCTTTTTTATGTCCAGTTCTGAGAGCCTTATCTGGTTTGCCCTCTTTCTGGCAAGCTCAAGGGCTTGCTCTAAGGTAATAGCCTCCGCAAGGCCCAAAACCAAAAGCAAAAGTATTATTACCCTCACCGCCTTATCTCCACCGCAACGCCTTCCCTGAGTAAAAAGGCATTATCTAAGGCTATCTGATCCCCATCCTTAAGGTCTGCTTTGATGTATGCCTTTCCATCTTCCTGCCTTAGGACCTGTACCTCCACTGGCATAACCTTTTGTCCCTCCACCTTCCACACGATCTTTTTGGTGCCCCTTAGAACAACAGCCCTTTCGGGAACCACAAAGGCAGAAACCTTTTGGGTGGGCAGTTTAACCAAGGCATACATGCCCGGCTTTATCAGGTTCTCTCTGTTATCCACCAGCGCCTTCAGGGTCAAAAGCCTGCTTTGGTCTGCGGTGGGGGACACAAAGACCACCCTTCCCTTCACCGTTCCCACGCCCTCTACCTCCAAATCCACCATCCTACCCACCTTGCCAAAGGCTATTAGCTCCTGGGGAACCTGAAAGACCACCCTAAGGGGGTTCAAGGATACAAGCCTGAAGGTTTGAGACTGGGGAGTTAGATAGTCTCCCACACTTACAAAACGCTGGGCAATGTAGCCAGAAAAGGGTGCCCTAAGGACAGTCTTTGAAACCATAAGCTGGGCGTTGGCTATCTGGGAATTTATGACTTTCAAAAGCTCCTCCTGAGCCCTGAACTGTGCCAAGGCATTGTCATACTCCTCCTTTGCGATCAGCTCCTTTTCAAAGAGCATCTTTCTTCTCTCAACTATAGCCCTCTGGTTTTCGTAATTGACCTTTGCCTGAGAGAGCTGTGCCTGAAGCTGTCTGAGGGTGTTTTCATACTCGGAGGGGTCTATCTTTAAAA
>DAIUER010000134.1:0-2120 GCA_036845005.1 Thermocrinis sp. | reverse complement strand
GTTATAGGCTATACTGCGGTTACTGGAAGCTTGGGTCTTGAACCTCTCATCCTCTTTCTGATCATGTTCATATGGCAACCTCCCCACTTTTGGGTTCTGGCTATAAAGTACGCTCAAGATTACAAAGTGGCGGGTATTCCCACCATGCCTGTGGCGAAGGGTGTGGAGCATACAAAGGTTAGAACCCTTCTATACACCGCTGGGCTTTTGCCCGTAAGCCTTCTGCCCTACTTTTACGGAATGGCTGGTGAAATATACTTTTTGTCCGCATCCCTGCTGAGCTTGGTTTGTTTAGCCCTAACCTTAAGGTTTGTTTTTTCAAAGGAGCCAAAGGGTGGATTTTTGTTTTTCTACTCAATCTTATACTTAGCCCTTCTATTTACCGTCATGGTCTTTGATATGAGTAGATAGTGATGGAAAGATCTCTTTTTTTACTTTCTATTGTCTCTTTGGGTCTTGGTGGTCTTTTGGCTTTTTTGGTGGCACTGGCGCGCACGCCAATTGTTTATAAACTCTTCCCTCCCGGATACTTTTACCATGCCTTGGTGGGACATGTGGATTTGGCTATTGTGGTCTTTTTGCTCACCTTTACCATGCTCCTTTGGAACAGGTTTATGCCAAAGAGGGACCCTATTAGCTTCTATCTTGTCCTTTTGGGCTTCTCGGGCATAGCCTTTATATCCTTCTCCAGCAAGGGCACCGCTGTCCCCAACAATTACCTTCCCACCATAGACCATCCCCTCTTTTTTGCAGGTGCTATACTCTTCTTTTCTGGTTTTTGGCTTGCGAGCCTTGTTAGGCTTGATTTAGCCGTAAAGAACTTATTCTCCAAGGATCCACTGATTAATAGCTTAAGCACAAGCGTAGTCTTAGCCCTTATGATACTTTTGGCAACCTTAACCTCCGCACCAAAGACGGGCAGTCATTCGGAGCTTTACCTCTTTTACGAGAGGCTCTATTGGGCACCCGGGCACATCCATCAGTTTCTGAACGGTGCGGTTTTGCTCTTTGCGTGGTACTTCTTAGCCAAACTCTTGGGAGTTGGGCACGGGTTAAAGCTCTTGAGATATACAAACCTTTCCTTTATTTTCTTTTCAGTGCTCTTGGTGTTGGTGCCAGTGATCTTTGAGGACCCTGTCTCAAGGTCTGCAAAAGTTTTCACTGAGATATCCTACGCCATAGGACTTGGCATTCCTATCTTTTTACACGCCTTTAACATCCTGAGAAGACCCGTCTTTAACTACTCTGTTTATTCCATTACTCTCTGGCTTTCTATGCTCCTTTACTTTCTTGGAGTTTTTATCGCTTACGCAGGACTTAAGTCAGACCTTAGGGTTCCCGCTCACTACCACGGCGCTGTAACTAGCCTGACCTTAGCCCTAATGGGTATTTCCTACCACTTGGTAAAGGAGTATGGCTGGATAAAGGATTTTCCAAAGACCGCAAGGTTTCAGCTTTTTATGTATGGGTTTGGTATGGTGCTCTTTGTTTTGGGACTTTATTTTGCGGGTTTTAAGGGTGCCCCAAGGAAGACCTACGGTACAGGCTTTACCGACGACCCCTTTGTGCTTTTGTCCTTGGGTTTGATGATGGTGGGCACTGTGTTTGCAGTCATCGGTGGCGTCATCTTTGTTATCTCCATGCTAAGGATAAGCCTTAAGGGTAGACATGCCAGTATTTCTGCTAACTAACGACGATGGATACTTTTCTGAGGGTATAAGGTCCCTGAGGGAAGAGCTAAAAAGTCTTGGGAGGGTTATAACGGTTGCCCCTGATAGAAATCTCAGCGGTGTGGGACACTCTTTAACCTTCAGCATGCCCTTGAGGATCAGAAGGGTAGATGAGGACTTTTGGACGGTTATAGGGGGAACTCCCGCAGATTGTGCGCATTTGGGCTACTACGTTTTGCTTGATGGTAAAAAGCCAGACATGGTATGCTCGGGTATAAACGAGGGTCCCAACTTGGGCGAGGACATAACTTACTCGGGCACCGTCTCCGGCGCCATGGAGGGCAGAATTCTCGGAATACCCTCCATAGCCTTCTCCGCCTTTGGGGGAGAGAGTAAGAATTTTTCAGAGATTGCAAAGGTGGCAAAAAAGGTGGTCATGGAGGTCTTAGA
>DAIUER010000133.1:0-2141 GCA_036845005.1 Thermocrinis sp. | reverse complement strand
ATCATCTTTGTTATCTCCTTATTCAGAAGCTACTTTCCCTTGGAGAAGACAAGGAGAGTACTTTCTAAGCAAAAGGCTCTGGCAATCCCTCTTTCTGCGGTGCTTGGCATATTTACGCCCTTTTGTTCCTGTTCTGCGGTGCCCATGTTTATTGGCTTTGTGGAGGCGGGCATTCCTCTGGGTGCAGCCTTTGCCTTTTTGGTGGCTTCTCCCATGGTCAATGAGGTAGCCCTTGGGCTTTTGTTTGCGTCCTTTGGCTACAAGGTCGCCTTAGCTTATGTGGTCTTTGGGGTATCCGTTGCCATCTTTAGCGGTTTTATCATAGAAAGGCTAAACCCAAGGCACCTTATAGAGGATTATGTCTTTGAGCTGAAGTTTGGAGAGGTTCAGGAAAAGGAGATCTCTTTTAAAGACAGGATCAACTTTGCCCTTGGCAACCTAAAGGAGATTTTAAAAAAGGTCTCTCCTTACATAATTGTAGCAATAGGTGTGGGAAGCTTTATTCATAACTATGTGCCAGAAGAGGCTGTAAGAGAACTAATGAAGTCCGCAGGGTTTTTATCCGTTCCTGCGGCGGTGTTGGTGGGTGTGCCTCTCTATTCTAATTCTGCGGGTGTTTTGCCGGTTATCCAAGCCCTCATTGAAAAGGGAGTTCCCATTGGCACCGCCCTGTCCTTTATGATGGCAACCACTGCCCTTTCTGTGCCCGAGTTTGTGATCCTAAAGCAGATCATGAAGCCAAAGCTGATCTTTATGTTTGCGGGCATTGTATCCATCTCAATAGTGATCGCAGGATACCTTTTTAACCTTTTGTTTGGGAGGTGAGCCATGAAGCTCGGTTTTATATGCACGGGCAACTCCGCAAGGAGCCAGATGGCAGAGGCTTACGCCAAGTATTTTGCCAAGCTGTATGGAAAGCAGGTGGAGATCTACTCTGCCGGTTCCAAACCCGCAGAGAGGGTAAATCCCTACGCCATAAGGGTTATGGAGGAAGAGGGCATAGACATGTCCGCCCACTATCCAAAGTCCATAGAGGATATTCCCTACCAAGGGCTTGATGTGGTTATAACCCTCTGCGGAGATGCAAAGGAGACCTGCCCTGTGGTGCCCGGGGCAAGGATGGAACACTGGGGGCTACCAGACCCTGCCAAGTATGAGGGCTCTGAGGAAGAGAAGCTGGAATTTTTTAGAAAGATAAGAGACGAAATCAAAAGGAGGGTGGAGGAGCTTATAAAGGGAGTTTGATAAATGGAAAAGCTTTTAGCCCTTGTGATCTTCCTTTTAACCCTGTTTTTGGTTATTGCCAAGCCCAAAAATCTTGGCATAGGTTGGTCTGCGTGGCTGGGAGCCATCACCTGTTTAGCCTTGGGCTTGGTGTCTTTTTCTGATGTAGCCTACATTACCCTTTTGGTTTGGGATGCTACCCTTGCCTTTGTCTTTTTGATCTTTATTTCCATCATCTTGGACAAGGCGGGCTTTTTTGAGTGGATGGCCCTAAAGTCCATAGGCTACGCCAAGGGCAACGGAATTTTGCTCTTTGTCTCTCTTATGCTTTTGGGGGCGTTTATCTCTGCCATCTTTGCCAACGATGGTGCGTCCTTGATGCTAACGCCCATAATCTACTCAAAGATCAAACACCTTAACCTGCCCAGTGCCATGATCATGCCCTACATAATGGGTAGTGGCTTTATTGCGGACACCGCAAGCCTTCCCTTGGTGATCTCCAACCTTACCAACATCATCACCGCCCACTTCTTTGGCATAGACTTTTGGAAGTTTGCCCTTTTGATGCTTTTGCCTAACCTTGTTGCCATAATCTCAAGCATCCTTGTCTTGTATCTCTTTTACAAAAAGAGCTTGATAAAGCGATATGATCCGGAGATGCTTGAAGCCTACCCTCCCAAGTATGCTATAAGGGACCCTATTGTTTTCGCGATGGGCTGGTTGGTAATACTTTTTATTGGTGTTAGCTTTCTGGTTTTGGAGCTGTTAAAGGTCCAGGTGCCCATCTCGGTGGTGCTCGGCTTTTGTGCCCTCTTGCTCACCCTTGCCACGCTGAAAAATAGGGTTGTGTCAATTAAAGAAATAGTCCTTCTAACTCCCTGGCAGATTGTCTTTTTCTCCATTGGTATGTATGTGGT
>DAIUER010000132.1:0-2151 GCA_036845005.1 Thermocrinis sp. | reverse complement strand
TATAGTTTTTTCAGGAAGTCTTGGCTGTTTAAATAATTTCTCACCCGAGGTATCTTTTTATTAATAAAGATTTTGTTCTTTAGATACACATAAGCATCCACAGAGGTATTGTGATAAAAATCTTTTCCCGTTTCAAACTTCAAAAAAACTTGTTTGCCTTTCACATACTTATTTAGATAATCCATAGCTTCTTTTGCCTTATTCTTCGGCACTTCCAAGCCTAAAAGCCTAACTACCAATCCAGTATCTAACAGCAATTCTTTTTCTGATATTACTTCTACCACTTTGTAAAACTTTTGTTTTCCAAACCTTAGTTTTTTCTCTTCAATAATTGGCTTTGCGTCCTTTATTCTGGGTTGATAATTCACTTCAGGAAATCTTGGGTTTTCTTTCCTTTCTATGATTTTTAGGTTTAAAGTTCCAACTTTTCTTTTAATTAACTCAACAAACTCAGGGTTTATCTCGTAGCCTATTGCTTCTCTACCAAGCTCCAATGCAGATTTTAAGGTAGTTACACTACCTGCAAAGGGGTCAAACACCCTATCACCAACAAAAGAAAACATCTTTATGAGCCTTTTGGGAAGTTCTTCGGGAAAAACTGCCTCGTGTTCTACCTGCTTTGCACCTCCAAATTTCCAATGTCCGCTAAAGTACTCTTTCCACTCCTCTTTGCTTAGGACTGACAGCTCTTTTTTATCTTTGGGGACTTTTCTCTTACCTTCTTTTTTAAAGATAAGGATAAACTCGTAATCTATCTCAATTATGCCGTTGGGTGGATAAGGAAAGCTTCCCATGATCACAGCCCCGCCTGTGGTGTTCATAGTGGTTTTTTTCTGCCAAATTATAGCTCCCATATAATCAAAACCGATCTCTTCGCACATAGATATTACTTCTGCGTGTATGGGTATTACTTTATACTTTCCATATACCACACTTCTTGCAAACTGATCGCCTATGTTTATGCAAAACCGCGAACCTTTTTCAAGCACCCTGTAGCACTCGGAAAAAACCCTGTAAAGGTCCTTTAGGTACTCGTGGAGGCTCTGCCCGTAGCCTATTTGCCCTTTAACTCCGTAATCTTTTATATGCCAGTAAGGTGGTGAAGTTATGATCAGTTGCACGCTTTCATTTTCAAGCTCTTGCATACTGCGGGCATCCGCTAAATAAAGTCTTGCCTTCATTATATCCTCAGAATAGTTTAAGACGTTTGTCTATTTGATGTAAAGAATTATAATACACGCCCTGTGTTAAAATATGCCCATGCGCTTTAGAGGAAAGGTTTGGAAGTTTGGAGACAATGTGGATACAGACCAGATTATACCTGCCCGCTATTTGAACACCTCGGACCCTTATGAACTGGCACAGCATGTTATGGAGGATTCAGAACATCCCAACTTTGCCAAGGAACATCAGCAGGGGGACATAATAGTGGCGGGTAGGAACTTTGGCAGTGGCTCTTCAAGGGAGCATGCACCCATTGCCATAAAGTATGCGGGGGTCCCTGTGGTGGTTGCCAAGTCCTTTGCGAGGATCTTCTTCAGAAATGCCATAAACATAGGGCTTCCTATTGCAGAGGCACCAGAGGCGGTGGATGAGATAAATTACGGCGATGAGCTGGAGGTGGATTTGGAGAGCGGCATAATAAGAAACCTTACCACGGGCAAGGAATATAAAGCTACCAAGTTCCCGGAGGAGCTTCAGGCGATCTTACGGGCTGGTGGGCTCATGGAGTATGCAAAAGAAAAGCTGGGTAAAAATGTCAGCGGATAAGGGAGGTTGTTCTAAAAATAAAACCCCATTGACACACAAGAGTTTTAAGACTAAAATCTAACTCTGATGTTTATTAGCCTACAGTTCAAGCTTGAGCTGAAAAGGGAAGACAAAGAAAAACTCATAAAGCTTATGCGTAGGCAATCCTCCGCCATCCGGACCGCATACAATATGCTAAAAAAGTTAGAAAAAGAGAAAACAAAAAACCCGCATGCCCAAATATACCAAAGACTGAGACAACTATTCCCTGAACTACCAACCAGATATATTGACTCAGCCATATACAAAGCTAAACAATATCCCACAGATAAACCAGTAGTCTTTGGAGGCAAAAGACTTTTTGAAAAGCTTTGCAAAAAACATCTTACAGGGAAAGCAAAG
>DAIUER010000131.1:0-2156 GCA_036845005.1 Thermocrinis sp. | reverse complement strand
TTGCCATATACTCTATCTCCTCTAAAAGGTTCTCCCAATCTACAAGCTCAAACTCTTTATTTTTGAGAAGTCTTATGTTCTCCATTACCCACAGATAAAAGTCCTTCTCATAAAGCTCATTTAG
The DNA here is from genome assembly GCA_036845005.1 of Thermocrinis sp. Lineage (GTDB taxonomy): Bacteria > Aquificota > Aquificia > Aquificales > Aquificaceae > Thermocrinis. The sequence goes on along the minus strand of DAIUER010000131.1, from coordinate 2,032 downwards.
GCTTTTTACCTTTAGCTCCATAGAATTTAAGTTTAAGCACAAAAGGGTAAAAAGCTTGGCTATCGTTTAATATACCTTCACTGCAACGATCCTTTTGTACAGATTGGTAAGCCCATCCCTTTCCAAAAGGTTTTTAACCACCGCCTTTGGATAAACCATCTTTCCATCGTCCCTTTTTATGCCGTAGACAGCATGATAGATCACCGGGTCCTCTCCCTCAAAGCCTCCAAAGATCATTATGTGCCCTTTCATGTATAACACGGTTCGGTAGGGTGGGAATGTTTTCAAGAGTTCCTTTAGCTCTTGGTAGCTGTTAAAAGTTCTCTCCACACCCCTTCCGACGGTAGCTTGCTGGCTGGAGTTTCTTGGAAGTTCTATACCAAAAACACCAAAGAAGGCACGCACCAATGCGGAGCAGTCATAAAAGCTTCCCCATTTGTAAGGCATCCCAAGAAGGCTGTCAAGGAGAAGCTTTGCCTTATCTTCTGAAAATTGCCAGTAGCCTTCTATAACGCCCTCCCCCTTTATCCACTCAATACTTCCATCGGGCATCAAAACCAAGTATCTGTCCTTTTCCTTTGAAAGATAGGGAATTTTTGCAGACATTGAGTATTCAAGCCCTCCTATCTTAAGCTTGGGCTTTACCACTACCAAAAAGGGAAGGTCAAGAAGTCTAAAAAATTCTTCCTTTCCCAACTCTTTCACATCCTCAGCCTTCAGCCATCCCCTCATTATGGGACTTTGAACATAGAACCATCTTCCATCCTTGGACCGGTGGAGCACTGCCAAAGGCGTAAGAGGGTCAAGGGCGGTGTACTGATTATAATCTATCTCCGGGTTTCCCTTATGGACCGCCAAACTTGTGGGAAGGAGCTTTAGGTCTGTTCTCCTTAGGGTTATGCCGTACTTTACATCCACCTGTTGGGGCACTGCGTCTAAATTAGCATTTTCAAGGAGTTTTTTCATAAGCCCTTCCGTTAATGGCACATCGCCCAAGTAAAGCTTGGTTTTTGGATAGTTGTCCTCCAAGAGCCAATCCTTGAGCTTCTCTCCTTCCAACTGACGGGGGAAGCTCCTCAGGTTTGCCATCTGAGGGAAAAGCTCAAGGGAAAAGGCAAAGGAAAGGCTCAAAAGAAGGGTCAAAAACCTCATACCTTTCGCTCAAACTTGATCTTTTTGGGAAGTTCTTCCAGCCAGCCTAAGGTGATGTGAAAGTTTCTTTCCAAAATTCCCTTTATCTTTGTCATCTCCTCCTCCAACTCCAAAAGTTCCTCCCTCTTCATCTGAGGAATTTCCTTTAAAAGCTCCTCCAATTCCTTTAATACCTCCTCCGGTTTAAAGGGGTCTGTTAGCAACTGCTCAAGCCTTTTTAACCTTTCCCTCATGTCTCAACACAAACATCAGGGCAAAGGAAGATAAAACCATAAGAAGAGATACAATTTGATTCCACGTTAGCCCTATGGGTTCTATGGGTGGAGTAACGCCCCTGTAAAACTCCAAAAAGAACCTGAGGGCACCGTAAAGAAGAAGGTAAAGGCTAAAAACTGCACCATCAAAGGGTTTTCTCCTGTAAAAGAAAAGCAGAATAAAAAAGATCAGCAGCAGTCCAAAGAACTCCATAAGCTGGGTGGGATAGAGGGGCATGTAGGGAGGTGCCACAGCACCCTCTGGAAACACCACATAGAAAAAGGGAAACTTGCTTGAGAGATGTATGCCGGATGTGATGTTGTCCTCAAGGAAGGGTTTTCCATAACAGCATCCCGCTGAGGTGCATCCGAGCCTTCCTATGCTGTGGGCTATGGCTATGGCTATGGCGCTGAGGTCTGCTGTCTTCCAAAGGGGCAGTTTGTATCTGTGTATGCTGAAGAGGGCACCCAAAAGACCTCCAATCAGACCACCAAAGAAGGTAAGCCCCCCTTGCCATATGGCAAATATGTCCAATATTTTCCCTACCTGCTCCGGATGTTCTAAGATATAGGCAATTCTTGCGAAAACTATACCAAAAAGCAATGTAATGAGTAGGGTGTTTTCT
>DAIUER010000130.1:0-2177 GCA_036845005.1 Thermocrinis sp. | reverse complement strand
AGTGAGGTTGTGTTGGCGATCATTTTAGCTTTCTTTGCCCTGCTTGGAGGCTTGGGCGCGGGTGCTTTCCTTATTAGAAGGAAGGAAAAAGAACCCACCAAGACCTTTGAGGAGGATGTGCAAAAAATTTTAGAGAATGCCCAAAGAGAAGCGGAAAGGATCATAAACCTTGCCAAGGAAGAAGCCCAAAGGGTAAGGCAGGAGGCGGAGGAAAGGAAAAGGGAAGTGGAGGGCTTGCTCTCTCAAAAGCGTGCGGAGCTTGAAAAGAAGGAGCAGGAACTTGAGCGTAAAATAAGGGAGGCGGAGCAGAGCTTAAGCCAAGAAGAACAGGCTTTAACCCAAAAGGAGCAAATGGTAGAAAGAAGGTTTGAAGCCCTTGAGAGAAGGGAGGAAGAGTTCTACAGAAGGGAGAAGGAACTCAAGGAATTGGAAAGGCAGGTGGAAAGGGCACAAAGGGACATAGAAAATAAGCTAAAAGAGGTTCAAGAAAAAGAAAGGGAAGTGCAACAACTAAGGGAAAGGGAACTCTTAGAACTTCAGAGGATCGCATCCCTAACTATGGAAGAAGCAAGGGCAGAAGTGCTCAAAAAGGCAGAGGAGAACGCAAGAATTGAGGCTATAAGGCTCGCCAAGAAGCTCGAAGAGGAAGCCAGAGAAATGGCAGACATGCGGGCAAAAAGGATAATAACCACCGCAGTCCAAAGGCTCGCCTCAGAGATCGCCATAAACTACACCACCACCACGGTGGAGCTTCCCTCCAACGAGTTTAAGGGCAGGATCATAGGAAGGGAGGGCAGGAACATAAGGACCTTTGAGCTTCTGACGGGAGTGGATCTGATCATAGATGATACACCCGATTTGGTAACCATATCATCCTTTGACCCTCTTAGGAGAGAGATTGCCAAGGTCGCCTTAGAGAGGCTCATAGAGGACGGTAGGATCCATCCCGCCCGCATAGAAGAGGTGGTCAATGAGGTAAAAAAGGAAGTAGACGAAAGGATCAGGAAGACTGGAGAAGAAGCCTGCCTTGAGCTTGGGCTGTATGATATAAACCCAGGGCTCTATTACTACATAGGCAAGCTTTACTATAGAACCAGCTACTCCCAAAATGTGCTCTTGCACTCCAAAGAGGTAGCATACATTGCGGGCATGCTGGCGGAGGAGCTAAAACTGGATGCTAAAATGGCAAGAAGGGCTGGGCTACTTCACGACATCGGCAAAGCCATATCCCACGAGCTTGGTGGTTCCCATACAGACATAGGCGTTGAGCTTTGCAAACGCTACGGAGAGCCAGAACCCGTCCTCAACGCCATAAGAGCCCATCACAACGAAGAGCCAGTGAAGTTCCCAGAGGTTGCCCTTGTATGCGCTGCGGACGCCCTATCCGCCGCCAGACCCGGTGCCAGAAGGGAGACCTTAGAGGCATACCTGAAACGTTTGGAAAAGCTTGAGGAGATCGTAAAATCCTTTAAGGGAGTTGCCAACGCATACGCAGTGCAGGCAGGAAGGGAAGTTAGGGTCATGGTCAATCCAGAGGAGATCACCGACGAGGAAGCCTACCAGCTCTCAAAGGATATTGCCAGAAAGATAGAGGAGGAGCTTGAATTCCCAGGTCAAATAAAGGTCTTGGTGATAAGGGAAACAAGGCATGTGGAATACGCCAAGTGAGAACCGAAATACAAACCCATTGACATACAAGAGTTTTAAAGCTAAAATCTAACCCTGATGTTTGTTAACCTACAGTTCAAGCTTGAGCTGAAAAAGGAAGACAAAGAAAAACTCATAAAGCTAATGCGTAAGCAATCCTCCGCTATCCGAATAGCATACAATATGCTAAAAGAGTTAGAAAAAGAGAAAACGAAAAATCCGCACGCCCAAATATACCAAAGACTAAGACAACTATTCCCTGAACTACCAACCAGATATATTGACTCAGCCATCTATAAAGCTAAGCAGTATCCCGCAGATAAACCAGTGGTATTTGGAGGCAAAAGACTTTTTGAAAAGCTTTGCAAAAATCACTTTACAGGAAAATTGAGAGAAGGACTTAAAAAGCAGTGGAGAGAACTAAGGCAAGGAACACTTGTAAGCATCGGGTCAAAGGCAGACAAAGGAAACAGACTAACAAGGTTTGAAAACATAAACGGACAGCTACACCTTAGGATTACCACAGGAAA
>DAIUER010000129.1:0-2198 GCA_036845005.1 Thermocrinis sp. | reverse complement strand
GCAGATAGCACCAAGCCTTCCTTTTTTATCACCTTTATGTTTTCAAAGTCAGAAACTGCAATGCCTACGCTCTCTTGTCCCCTGTGTTGGAGGGCGTATATACCAAAAAAGGCGTACTTTTCGGCGTTCTCCACTCCAAAAATTCCAAAAATACCGCACATAGGGATTAATTTAACTCAGAGGTTCAGTTTATCCCAAATAGCATCTATGCGTCTTTTCACTTCCTCCGACATCTCAATAACCTTAGGCCACTGCCTTGTGTAGCCCTCCTCCTTCCACTTAGTTGTTGCGTCTATTATCATCTTTCCACCAAAGCCCACTTCGTTGGTGCTGTGGTCCAAAACATCTATGGGACCCTTCAGAATTTGCACATCCCTCGATGGGTCCACATTGTTGCCCCAAGCCCAAAGCACCTCTCCAAAGTCATGGACGTTTATATCCTCATCAAAGACCACCACATGCTTTGTTAGGGACATAAGACCAAGCCCCAGCAAGGCGTAAGCTACCTTAAAGGCATGCCCCGGATATCTTTTCTTTATAGACACAAAGCAGAAGTTGTGAAAACATCCTTCCGCTGGCAGGTGATAATCCACCACCTCGGGCAGGTTGAACTTGATAAGGGGCAGAAATATCCTCTCCGTTGCCCAGCCAATGTATTTGTCCTCTTGGGGTGGCTTTCCCACTATGGTAGCCACGTATATGGGGTCCCTCCGGTGGAGTACGGCGGTGATGTGCATCTTGGGGTATTTATCCACCGGGGTGTAAAAGCCTGTGTGGTCTCCAAAAGGTCCCTCATCCACCAATGGCTCCTCTGGGTCCACGTAGCCTTCTATAACTATCTCCGCGTGGGCTGGATACTCCAAATCCACCGTTATGCCCTTTATGAGCTCCACGCCCTCTTCTCTTATTAGACCTGCAAATAGGTATTCATCCACCTCCGGCGGAAGTGGGGCGGAGGACACATAGGAGAGCACCGGGTCTCCACCAAAGGCTATGGCTACCTCCAGCCTCTTTTTTAGCCTCTTTGCCTTCCAGTAATGATGGTTTCCGTCCTTGTGGATCTGCCAATGTAAGGCAAGCTCGGTGGGAGAAAGCACCTGAACCCTATAAAGCCCCACGTTTCTTATTCCGCTCTCTGGGTCCTTGGTGATCACCTGTCCAAAGGTTATATACCTTCCGCCGTCTTCGGGCCAGCACTGCAAAATGGGAAGCCCAAGGACATCTATCTTTTCCCTTTTTATTACCTCCCGGATGGGACCGTCCTTTACCACCTTTGGGAGTGCATCGTTTAGCTTTTTTAGCTCGGGCAGTTTCTTTAGCTTATCCAAAAAGGTGTGTGGAATCTCCGGTCTTAAAAGCTTGTATAGCTTCCAGCCTATGTCCTCAAGGTTCTCATAACCAAGGGCTAACTTTACCCTTTTTTCGGAGCCCAGCATGTTGGTTAAAACTGGGATAGAATAGCCCTTTACCCTTTCAAAGAACAGAGCCTTTCCGCCCTTGGGCATCTTACAAACTCGGTCTGTGATCTCGGTGATCTCAAGGATGGGAGAAACTTCCTCCCTGATCCTTGCCAGCTCTCCTTCCTTCTCAATCCTTCTTAAAAATTCCCTTAGGTCCTTGTAGGGCATGTTTTACTCCAAGGTGCACAGGTCCTCTCTACACCTAACCTGCGGTGCGGAACCCAGCTTTTTGGAAATATCAAACAAAAGCATCTTTATAAAATTTCTGATGGATTGCCTAACCTCGTATAGCTCCTTTACCTTTTCGGACAACTCTTTTGCCCTTTCCATATCTCCGCCTTGCAGATGGCACTCAAGCCTCCTTAAATTATAAAACCCTTCTATTTATTCCTTGGCTTGAATAATAGAAATTGTTTAGGTGCGGTTTATAATTTTAAAACCATGCATATAAGGATGGCGGAATCTCCCACGGAGGGACATCCGGACAAGGTGGCAGACCTCATAGCAGATGCCCTTTTGGATGAGTTTTTAAGAAAGGACCCCTACAGCAGGGTTTCCTTGGAGGTAATGGTAATATCGGGCATGACCTTTGTGGCGGGGCATGTATCCACCGAGGGCTACGTGGATATTCCGGGAATTGTTAGGAGCACCATGAAGGAGGTAGGCTACAACAGACCAGAGCTTGGTTTTGATGCGGACGCGTCCGCGGTAATCATATCCATAGAGGAGCAAAGCCCA
>DAIUER010000128.1:0-2205 GCA_036845005.1 Thermocrinis sp. | reverse complement strand
TTTCCACGATCAGCATGGCATAGGGAGATTGAGGGATCAGGCTCTTGGTTCCGTAAGGGTTGGCTCCCTTGTCCTTTTCTCCTTTGCAGGCAGAGAGGGTAAGCCCTATGCTAAAGAGGACCATCAAAAAGACAATAAACCTACTCATGGCTTTAAAATATATCCCAATTGGGAGCACGAAGCAACTTGAGGCTTAAAAAATTCTACGGACAGCATCTTTTGGTATCTCCGGGAATTTTAAAAAGAATTGTGGAGTTTGCCCGCTTGAACGCCGAGGACATAGTGGTAGAAATCGGTCCCGGCACGGGCAACCTAACCAAAGAGATACTAAAGGAGCCAATAAAAGAGCTCCACTGCTTGGAGATAGACAAAGACATGATAGAGGAACTAAAAAAGCTACAAGATCCAAGACTCAAAATCTATCATACCGATGCGGGCGAGTTTGACTATTGCCTTTTGGGAAACTCCTTAAAGCTTTTGGGAAATTTGCCCTACAACAGTGCAAGCTTGATCCTTGAGAGGACTGTTCTTTCCCACCGATGCGTTGCGATGGCGGTTTTTATGGTTCAAAAGGAGGTGGCACAAAAGCTGGTAAAGGGTTTGTCTTGGCTTGGCGTCTTTGTTAAGACTTTTTTTGAAACGGAATACCTTATGACGGTTCCCCCTCGCTTCTTTTTGCCCCCTCCCAAGGTTCAATCGGCGGTAATAAGGCTAACCAAAAAGGAGCCAAGCCCCGAAATAGAACCAACGGAATACAAAGCCTTTTTAACCAAGCTCTTTTCCCTTAGGAGAAAAGCCCTAAAAAACAAGTTCCCGGAAGAGCTCTTACGTAGGGCAAGCATAGACCCCCAAAGGAGGGTGGAGGGGCTGTCTCTGGAGGAAATACAAGGGTTGTATTTTCTTTCAAAAGCCTGACTTCCAAAAGCCCTTGCCCTCTTCCCTTGCCTGCCTTTGGGCTTTCAAAAAAACATCCTGATACTTAACATTTGGTGGTATGGTATAGACCTGTGCCATTCCTTCCCTTACCAAAACCTCGTTTAACATTCTGTCATCCTTTAGCCACACATAAGCCAAAACCCTTCCGTATTTATCCGTCTTTTGCACATCCTGTTCCAAATAAACAATTTCTCCCTCTGGCAACAGCCTTCTGGTAAATTCTGCGGCGGTCTTCCCCATACGGAGGACCTCCTCCCTTTGCAGACCGCTCTTTTGAACATCCCTCTCAAGCTTTGGATTTACTCTGCTCTCCGGTGTATCCACACCTATAAGCCTAACCTTAATTTCCTCACCGTTTTTGAGGGTGCAGGTAAAAGTATCTCCGTCCATGACCCGGACAACCTTGCAGGGAGTTCCCTTTTTCTCTACAGGTGTTGGCGTGCTTTTACCGCAGGAAACAACAAAAAGTATTAAAGGAATAACTAAAAGCCTCCACATAGCTTTTTATTTTAAAGCAAGAGTTTATACTTTATTCTTTCTATGAAGGTCGCCTTAGTCCTTTCGGGCGGTGCGGTTAGGGGCGTTGCCCACATGGGAGTTATAAAAGCCTTAGAGGATCTTGGCTTTGAAATTTCAGCCATAAGCGGTGTAAGTGCGGGTGCCCTGGTGGGAGCCTTCTACTGTGCAGGATACACACCGGAGGAAATGTTAAAGATCGTAAAGTCCAAACACTGGCTCAGATACATAAAGCCAAGACTTCCAAAGCTGGGCTTTTTTTCCCTGACGGACGCAAAGAGGTTTCTAAAAGACTACTTAGAAGTAGAACGCATTGAGGAGTTAAAAAGGGAGTTTCATATATGCGTTTTGGATATCCTCAGTGGAAACACCCTTTACTTTTCGGAGGGAGAGCTCTATGAACCCCTCCTTGGAAGCTGTGCGTTGCCGGGCATCTTTGAACCGGTGAAGTTTAAAAACTTTCTGCTTTTGGATGGGGGTATTACCAACAACCTTCCAGTGGAGCCTGTGCAAAACAGAGGACTCTTTATAGTGGGCGTGGATGTTAATCCTACTTCTACCATTGGAAAGCCAAGGAGCCTGTTTGCGGTGCTAATAAGAAGCTTTCTTTTGGCGGTGCGGTCTAACGCGGATAAAAGAAAGGAACTTTGCAATGTGGTCATAGTGCCCGACCTGGAGGATTACTCTCCATACAATCTGTGGAAATTGGAGGAACTATACCATCTTGGCTACAAAAAGACGTTGGAGGTAATG
>DAIUER010000127.1:0-2222 GCA_036845005.1 Thermocrinis sp. | reverse complement strand
TCTGCCATTTTATACCCCTTGATGCGGTCAATTGGGAAGATTACAAAAAACTCGGCGAAGAACTACAAAAGCTAAAGGGCTATGAACTGATCTTTTACCTTTCCCTTTCTCCCTTTCTTTATGAGGATGCCATACTCAACTTGGGAAGGCTACTTAGAAACTTTTCAAACCCAAGAAAGGTGGTGGTGGAAAAGCCCTTTGGCTTTGACCTGCAATCTGCCAGAAAGCTAAACAGCCTTCTCTACAGGTTTTTTGTAGAGGAGGAAATATACCGAATAGACCACTTTTTGGGAAAGGACACGGTGCAGAACATATTTTCCCTGAGGTTTTCCAACACCATCTTTGAGGGCGTATGGAACAGAAGCTTTATAGACCATGTGCAGGTCGTAGCTTTGGAGGATGTGGATGCAGACAATCGCATAGAATTTTACGATAAGGTGGGAGCCATAAGGGACATGCTCCAAAATCACCTTTTGCAGATGCTTGCCTTTACCACCATGGAACCACCCTGTGCCATGGCTTCCCAGTTCATAAGGGACGAAAAGGTCAAGCTGTTGAGAAGTTTAAGCTTTTCTGAGTTTGTAAAAGGACGGTATGAAGGATACCCAAAGGAGGGCTCAAAGACCGAAACCTTAGTGGTAGCAAAGGGATACATCGAAAACTTAAGATGGCAGGGCGTTCCCTTCTACCTTATGACCGGAAAAGCCCTCGGCAGAAAGCTAACCCAAATAACTATAGTCTTTAGGGAGATACCCAAGAGCTTTATTTCCCTCTTGGACTGCATGCCCAAGCAGAACAGAATAGTTTTTCAGGTGGCACCCAGAAACTTCCTCAGCATATCCTTTGAGCTAAGACCACCCACCGGTCGCTTTATAGCCTGCCCCGTGGAAACCACCATGAAGTATGACTTGGAAGAATCCCTCGGACAGCCCCTACCGGAGGCTTACGAGACCCTTCTGGAGGACATCCTTGACTCAGACCAGAGCCTTTTCATTAGGGCGGACGAGATAGAAACAATGTGGGAAAAGGTGGAACCTATAATTTCTTCCGCAGATAACCCACGAGTTTATCCCCGTGGCAAACTGCCAGACTTCGCCATAGAGTTTATACAGAGGGATGGGAGAAGTTGGTTCCTTTAATGGAGAGAAAGCTTTTAAGGCTATTTGTCAGACTGATAAAAATCTTTTTGAAGAATAAAGAACATGTGCATATTGCCCTTGCGGGCGGAAAAACACCCATGCCCTTTTACAGGATGCTTTCCCTTGAACGCCTCCCTTGGGAAAGGCTTTACTTCTATTTAACTGATGAAAGGTTTGTCCCCCTAAATTCTCCCCAAAGCAACTACAAAAACATTCGGGAAAACCTCGGAGCTAAGGCAAAGATATTCTATGTGAATACAGAACTGCCCCTTATGGACGCATACGTAGATTACTCCCAAAAGCTTCCCCAGAGCTTGGATGTGTGTTTGCTTGGAGTGGGAGAGGACGGACACACCGCATCCCTCTTTCCCACCTCCCCCTGCCTTGCCATAACTCCAAAGGTTTGCACCTCCGTTGCCCCCGATGGCACCCAAAGAGTTTCGTTGAGCTACCAATACCTAAACTCCTCCTGCGTGGTGATCTTTGCCCTAAAGGGCGAAGAAAAAAGAAAGGTTTATGAAAAACTCCTCAAGGGCGAAGACATCCCCGCAGGTAAGGTAAAGGGAAAAAGGAAAACCTTTATAATCTATTCAACTTGAGAAGAGTTCTTTCCTTTGCCCTCTATGATACAGGAGAAACCATCCTTGGTGCAATCGTCTTTTCTACCTTTTATCCACTATACATTACAAAGCATATAGACCCCAAGCTTTACTCTACCCTCTATGGCTTTGCCTTTTTTCTCTCCTTTGTTATGGCGGTCCCCCTTGCAAAGCTCGCAGACAGCAGGGCATACCGCAAGCGGTTTTTTGTTCTCTTTGCCCTTTTGACCTCAGTCCTTGGCATCCTTCTTAGCTTTACCATTCACATTCCCACTTTGAGCCTTTTTCTCTATCTTTTGATGGCGGTCTTTCACCAGCAGGCTATGGTCTTTTACAACTCACTGCTTGGTGGTTTTGAAAGCAAGGGAACTGCCTCTGGCGTGGGTGTTGCCTTTGGATACCTTGGCTCTGCCCTTAGCCTTCTCTTTCTGGCAGAATTTTTAAAGGTGCCGGAGGTCTTTTACCAAACCGCCCTAATTTTTCT
>DAIUER010000126.1:0-2249 GCA_036845005.1 Thermocrinis sp. | reverse complement strand
AAAGCCCACCAAACCCTAAAAAAGTATTTGCAGGACATGGAAGAACTCTCCTTCAACACAGCCATTGCGGGCATAATGGAGCTTTTGAACACCCTTCAGGATTTTAAGCCGGAAACCCAAGCAGACTACAAAGTTCTCAAGGAAGCCCTTGAACTAATTCTTTTTATGCTCTACCCAATTACTCCCCACATCTGCGAGGAGCTGTGGAACAGGCTGGGCAACCAAAGGCTTATGGTCTTTTACACCTTCCCACAGCCAGACCCAGAGGCACTAAAAGAGGAGGAGGTGGAGATAGCGGTGCAGGTCAACGGAAAGCTGAGGGCGGTAGTCAAGGTCCCCATAGACACCCAAGAAGATGCTGTAAAGTCCATTGTCTTAGACCAAGAGAAAGTTGCAAAGGCGTTGGAAAACAAAAAGCTCCAAAAGGTAGTGTATGTAAAAAATAAGCTTATAAACCTGGTGGTTAGGGATGGATGAAATCTTGGCTTGGCTTTTGTTCTTTGGAAAGCTCCTTCTGGTGATGCTTTTGGTGGGTTTGCCCTTGCTTTTGATCATAATCTTTCTGGCAAACGCCATCTATAAAAGGCTTTCGCCCAAGCTTGAAGAGTGGGAGAGGAAAAGGGATCAGTCTAAGAAGTAGCCTATGATGAAAATCATACCTTTCACGCTTGACAGACTTTCAATACATGCTAATTTTTTTATAATCCAAAAGTAAGGAGGTAAAGATGGAGGTAATTCCAGGACCAGCTGGTTATATACCTACGCCCCCAGCCTTTGAGGGTGTAGAACTGCCACCCCCGGGCAAAGCACTCCTCTACGGCAAGATAGTGGATGAAGAAATAGCCATGAGAGAGGCTGCCAAAGCCATGCTCACCCGCAGAAATCCTACCATATTTCCAGGTCCTCTTGTCCTGTGGGGATGGAACGCCAGCGCCATGGAAAAGGCAAAGGCAGTGCTGGAGCTTGCCATGGAAATACCCAACTGCCGGATCATACCCATGCCCGACTACAGACCCAAGTATCCAAAAATAGACCCAGAGGCGGAGATAAACCCAAACCACCCTAACCTTACCATCCTTCACAACAAGATAGAAGCCTGTATATTTGTGGGTGTTCATTGCCATTATGCCAACTTATCTTTGAGAATGATCAGGGCAGGAACCAACTGCTTTACCATAGCCCTGTGTGCGGAGATGGGACATGAAGATGCCATGGTATCCCTCAGGGATGCACATGCGGAGGAGATAAGAAGGTTTAAAGATGTTCTGGTGCAAGTCAGAGAAGAGCTCGGTATAAAGTGGGAGCCCAAGCTTCCACCCGAGAACCCATCCCTACCCCAAGAAAATTGGGAGAACCTCTCGGTGGTGGATTACGGAGAGTATTCATACCTACTCATCCCCAGAAAGGGTGAGCATGTAACTGAAAGCGAATAAAAAACTGGAGGTAGTAGCATGCCAGAGCAAAGGGTTGTAGATGCAGATTATCTTTTGTTAGAAGCCCCAAGGGAGCGCAAGTTTATCACGGGTGCCCAGGCTATGGCGGAGGCGGTAAAGCGCGCCAACGTGGATATAGCCATAGCTTACCCAATTACCCCTCAGTCCGAGGTTATGCACTTGGTGGGGGACATATGGGCTCAGGGCTACCTAAAGGACTACTACAGGGCTGAGGAAGAATACGGCGCCATGTCCGCCATAGCGGGTGCGGTCAGGGGTGGTGCAAGGGCTTTTTCTGCTACTTCCGGACCTGGACTTCTGAGGGGTCTTGAAGCTATAGCGTCTTGGCCCGGGCACAGAATACCGGCGGTCTTGGGAGTTCTCACAAGGGTCGTCAATGCACCCCTCTCCATACAGCCCGACAATGTGGAGATCGCATACCTTCTTCAGTGCGGTATGGTGGTCCTTCATGCGGAAAACCAGCAGGATGTCTTTGACTTTACTTTGGCGAGCTTTGTGATCTCTGAGAAAGTAGATGTTTATATACCTGTGGCGGTATGCACGGAGGGCTTTTTCGTCACCCACGCAAAGGGTTATGTAAGCATGACACCCCAGGATATGAAATTGCCCCCAAGGGACCCCTACAAGGCACCTGTTCCTCCCACCGACTGTGAAATACCACCCGCAAGGATCCAAAGGGACGCACCCGTGCAAAAGTCCAACTTCATGAGCTACTTAATTCACGCAGTATGGCAACAAGAGGTTTGGTCCTCCAACATAAGGGCTATGAAATACATCTACAAGTATTTGGGCGGT
>DAIUER010000125.1:0-2253 GCA_036845005.1 Thermocrinis sp. | reverse complement strand
GTGGTGATCACGGGCGACATAACTCAAATAGACTTACCCAAAAAGGAAGAGTCCGGTTTAGTGGAGGCGATAAAGATCCTCAAAGGCATTGAAGGCATAGGTTTTGTCCAATTTGGACAGGAGGATGTGGTAAGACACCCCATAGTGGCAAGGATCATAAGGGCTTATGAAGAGTATGAGAAAAAACAAGGTGCTGGTCAAGAAAAGGGTAAGAGGAGTAGAAAGCAAACTTCTGAGCAAAATAGCCCACAGAGCCCTTGAGGTTCTTGGCTTAAGCAGAGCGGAACTCAGCATCGTCTTAGTCTCCGACGCACAAATAAGAAGGTTAAACAAACTTTACAGGCACAAAGACAAACCTACCGATGTGCTATCCTTTCCCATCGGTGAGAAAGTGAACGGTTGGCTTATTCTTGGAGACATTGTGATCTCGGTGGATACTGCTAGAAGGCAAGCACAAGAGCTTGGCTACAGCCTCGAGGAAGAACTAAAAAGACTTTTGGTGCATGGCTTGGTGCATCTTTTGGGCTACGACCATGAACTTGAGGGAGAGGAGGAAAAGAAGTTTTTTGAACTGGAGGAGTTTGTTTTAAAGGGTCTTTAAAAGCCCTTATAATCTAATCTATGCGAGACTACTTCAAGAACGCAAAGGAAAGAGATTGGCTTTTGATAAACACTATAAGATTTTTGAGCATGGACCAGGTAGAGAGGGCAAGGTCTGGACATCCGGGTATGCCCCTTGGGGCAAGCCACATTCCTTACATAATCTACGATAGGTTCCTAAGGTTTAACCCAAAGAACCCCAAATGGTTCAACAGGGACCGCTTTGTGCTCTCCGCAGGGCACGCCAGCGCCATGCTCTACTCTTTGCTCTTTGTAATGGGTTATGACCTGAACCTTGAGGACCTAAAGGGTTTTAGACAGCTCGGTAGCAGAACGCCTGGGCATCCCGAGAGCTTTCTTACACCGGGGGTAGAGGCAACTACTGGACCCCTCGGACAGGGCATTGGCAACGCGGTCGGCATGGCTTTGGCAGAGAAATTCCTTGCGGACAGGTTCAACAGAGAAGGTTTTCCCATAATAGACCACTATACCTTTGCCCTTGTGAGCGATGGGGACCTCATGGAGGGTGTCTCCTGTGAGGTTGCCCAGTTGGGGGGACATTGGAAGTTAAACAAGCTCGTAGTTATCTGGGACAACAACAAGGTTTCCATAGACGGACCCACATCCTTAGCCTGGTCGGAGGACGTTCTAAAGAGGTTTGATGCCTTTGGTTGGTTTGTGCAGGAGGTGGAGGATGGCTACGATCTTGCTCAGCTTGAAGAAGCTATAAGGAGGGCGATGGAGCAAGGAGAAAAACCATCTTTTATATCTGTCCGAACTCACTTGGCTTATGGCTCTCCAAAGCAGGATGATGCCAGTGCCCACGGTGCACCCCTTGGAAAGGAGTTAGCCCTGCAAACCAAGAAAAACTTTGGATGGTCCGAGGAGGAGTTCTTTGTCCCCGAGGAGGTGTGGGGCTACAGGGAAGAGAAAATAAAGAAGGGCGAACTTTTGGAAAGGGAGTGGAACACCCTGTTTGAGAGGTACAAAGAAAGCTATCCAGAGTTGGCAAGGCTTCTGGAAAAGTCTTTGAACAAGGATTGGGAGGAGGATTACAGGGAGCTGTTGCCCGAGTTCAAGGATGCCATGGCAACCCGTCAGGCGAGCGGTAAGGTCCTGGCGTCCATATCAAAGGTAATTCCCACCCTCTTTGGAGGTTCTGCAGACCTTTCGGAATCCAACAACACATACCTTCACGGAGAGGGAGACTTCCCACAGGGCAGGAACCTCCACTTTGGAGTTAGGGAACACGCCATGGGGACCATTCTCAACGGCATGGCATACCATGGTGGTATTATTCCATACGGTAGCACCTTTTTGGTGTTCTCCGATTACATGAGACCTTCCATAAGGATGGCTTCCCTCTCCAACCTGCAGGTCGTTTATGTTTTTACCCACGATTCCATTGGGCTTGGAGAGGACGGACCTACCCACCAACCGGTGGAACAGCTTTCTTCCTTGAGGCTCATTCCAAACCTTTGGGTTCTCAGACCTGCAGACCCCAACGAGGTTAGCTTAGCCTGGCACATAGCACTAAAAAGAAAGGACGGACCTACCGCAATAATCCTTACAAGGCAAAAGCTTCCTGTTATAGACCGCCAAAAATATCCCTCCCACTGGTCTGCACTGAAAGGTGCCTATGTGATAGCGGAC
>DAIUER010000124.1:0-2292 GCA_036845005.1 Thermocrinis sp. | reverse complement strand
AAGGGGTCGAATGGAAATTTTGGCACCAAACACGGATTTTCACTATCAAACCCAAAAGCCAGAGTTTGCAGAATATGGGGTCTAGATGCCTGTTTTTGAGGTAAAATATAAAAGTGCAAATGAGTCCTTAGAAGAAAAGGAAATTATGTGTGTTGAAACCATAGATAGACTACTTGAAGATGAAAGCTTGCGAAAAAACTACTCGGAAAAAGCTAAACAAAGGGCGGAAGATTTTAGAATTGAGAAGATAGTTCAAGAATGGAGAGAGGTCCTGAGATGAAGATAACCTTTTCTTTTGGAAGGAACTGGAGAAATTATGTAATGAATTTTTTTCAAAAGAAAAAACTTGATTGATCATGTGCCGAGTAGTAGGCTTCGTTGATTTTAACTTCAATAATTCTTACTCCCTTGAAGAAACAATTACACTTATGCGTGATACTCTTGTTCATGGCGGACCCGATGATGCGGGAATTTTTACAGATAAAGACTTTCCCGTAGCTTTGGGACACAGGAGGCTTTCCATCCTTGACCTTTCTCCGCTTGGGCATCAGCCCGTTGAGTTTGAAAATTTAGTGATAACCTACAACGGAGAGGTGTATAACTTCAAAGAAATAAGAAGAGAGCTTGAAAAAGAAGGATATAAATTTATCTCAAACTCAGACACGGAGGTTATTCTAAAGGCTTTCCACCGATGGGGCTTTTCTGCAGTCCATAAGTTCCGTGGCATGTTTGCCTTTGCCCTGTGGGACAAAAAGGACAAAAAGCTTATCCTTTGCAGGGACAGGATAGGCGTAAAGCCTCTGTATTATTACTATAAAGATGGACTTTTTATGTTTGCGTCGGAGCTAAAAGCTTTTCACAAACACCCAAAGTTTGAAAAAAAGCTAAACCTCACTGGGCTTTCTCTATACCTAAAATACGGCTACATACCCGCCCCCTATTCTATCTTTGAAAATGTCCGTAAACTAAAGCCCGGACACTTTTTAGCCTTAGACCAAAAGGGGAACATTGAAGAATTCCCTTATTGGAAGGTAGAAGATTATTTCCTGAAGGGGAAGGAAGAAAAGGATAAGTGGTTAAAAAGGTCAGAGGAGGAACTGGCACAGGAGCTTGAGGAGATTTTAACGGAGAGCTTCAAGCTTAGGCTTGTCTCTGATGTACCGGTGGGAATGTTTTTGAGCGGTGGCATAGACTCTTCCACCGTGTGCGCCCTGCTTTCAAAAGAGGGAATTAAGCTAAAGACCTTTACCATAGGCTTTTACGAAAAGGAATATAACGAGGCGGAGTATGCCAAAAAAGTGGCGGAGTATTTGGGAACAGAACACACAGAGCTTAATTGCACTCCAAAAGAAGCCTTTGAAATAATCCCAAAGCTACCGGAGATTTACGACGAGCCCTTTGGAGACTCTTCCGCCATTCCCACCTACTTGGTCTCAAGGCTAGCCAGATCTCAGGTTAAAGTTTCCCTATCCGCGGACGGGGGAGATGAGCAGTTCTGCGGATACACAAGGTATTGGGTAATTTCAGATAGATTATCTAAGATATCCAAAATACTCTTTCCTTACCTGCTTTCTAATATCCTAAGTTGCAAATCCCTAATACCTTGTTTCTATAAGCTTTTTTGCTCAAATAATAAAAGCTCACATCCATCTTTCCCTCCACATTTCAAACATAAACAATATCCAAAGCTTATTATGGTATACCTCTCTGTCAAAAAGATAATCCTCTAAAAGTTTTTTGACTTCCAAATAGTTAAACAATCCTTCCTTTTTTATTCTTTCCCCGTCCAAATACTCCATATAAAGCTCCCTCAACTCTTTTTTGAACCATTCATAGATTGGCACCCCAAAACCTTGCTTTGGTCTTTCTACAAGCTCTTTCGGGATGTATTTATACAAAGCCCTTCTTAGTAAATACTTGCTGACACCGTTTTTATACTTGAACTCCACCGGGAGTTGAGAAGTCCATTCCACTATTCTATGGTCTAAAAAAGGCTCTCTTCCCTCAAGGGCTACGCTCATGGTTGCCCTATCCACCTTAACAATTATAACATCTGGAAGGTAAGTTTTCAGATCAAAGAGCATCAATGAACTAAGGGTAACAAGTTCATTGACTAAGAGCCAATCATTTAGGCGTTTCTTATCTAATGGTTCTATTCCTAAAAGCTTTAAATCATCTTCTAAAAAATAGCTAAGCGCCAAGTTATATTGCTCTATTACTCCCTTAGCTTTCAAAACATTTCTAAGCTTTATATTTTTATCCCTGATGTTTGTGTTTTTTGGTAAGATTGGT
>DAIUER010000123.1:0-2309 GCA_036845005.1 Thermocrinis sp. | reverse complement strand
TAACATAATCCAGAAGGCTCTCTTTAGCCTTCCAAAGGGCATCGTTCAAACTTTTCTCATCAAAGGGCTCAAGCTCAGAAAGAACCCTCAAAACCTCATAAGAAGCAGTCTCTCCCTTGGCATGCCCTCCCAAGCCATCCGCCACCACAAAGAGCTTTCCTTCCATCTCCTTAAAGGCAGGTGCATCCATAACCTCCCTTCTTATGACCTCTTTTCCCACCAGCAGGGCATCCTCGTTATTCTGTCTTACCTTTCCTTTATGGGTAAAATACCAAACCCTCATTGAAGTAGCTTAGAGAGGTCTTCTTCTAACTCCCTGTATATTCCGAGCCTTATCTTCTTCACGGAACCATCTTTATCCACCAAGTATGAGGTGGGAAGCCCGGGAATGTTCAACCCTGCCTCTCCCTTTATCCTAACTATGGGAAAACTATAACGGTTTTTCTCCAAAAATTCCTTCAAAGCTCCCTCGGATGCATCCATATTCACCGCAAGGATCAAAAAGTTTTTGTCGTTGTATTTCTGATAGACCTTTTCAAAGATGGGCATCTCCTCCTTGCAAGGAGGACACCAAGAAGCCCAAAAATTTACCAAAACAACCTTTCCTTTGTAGTCGGAGAGTTTTACCTCTTTACCATCAAGGGTTAAAAGTTTCAACTCAGATAGCTTTTTTGTAGCTTCCTCAAGAAGTTTTTTGTTCTCTTCACCCGGAGTCTTCCCTTTGAGGCTCTCTTCCACCACTGAGGACAAATGCCCTCCTTCTTCTTCCTTCTTATCCATAAAGGATATGTAAAGCAAAAGGATCAAAAGAAAAGCCAGCAAACCAAAGGCAACAAGCTTAAAGTTCCTATCCATAAAGGATAAGTTTAGCACATCACGAGAGTTTTTATAAACCCTGTCAGAAAATCCAAAGTTGAGCGGTTTTAAAATAGATGTAAGACAACAAAAGGGAGGTGGTAAAATGAAAAGAACCCTGCTTTTTGTATCTTTGCCAATAGCCCTAAGCCTTGCGGTCTCCTGTGGTAAGACAGATACCGCCAGCAAGGAAAAGAAAGACTATATTTACTGCTTGGTTGAAGACTTGGATGACGACCTTAGCAAGTGTGATAATGGAGAGACCTTAGCCTTCCTTCCACCAAGCTGGGGAAATGAACAGTATCCACTTTATGCAGTTCTTCTCTTCTGCGACCTTGATAAGACAATTGTCCATACAAATGGAGGAGTTATCTGTAAGTTTGATAAGGCAAAATGGCAAAGATTTGTAGAACTATCTAAGAAAAATCAACAGCAAAACCAACAGGGAGGTGGAAAATGAGAAAACGCCTATCAAGGAAAAATGGCGTGTTCGTCAGATTTTTAAACAAAAGCTTGTTAGTATAATACTATTAGGGAGGTGAGTTATGAGAAAGCTACTGACCTTTGCCCTGCTTGTTTTTCCTTAGCCTTTTTGCCTTTGCCCAGCAAAAGCCCGAGCCCTTTGGTCTGAAGTTGGGAATTAGCACAAAGGAAGAGACTATGAACGTTATAGCAAAGGAAGGGGGAAAGGTGGTAAATTCAGGGTATAAGGTAATAAAGGGAGATGTGGTAAATCCCAATGTAGAGGGAGTGGTTGTTAGAAGACTTCCCGTAGATAATCTGGTATCTGCTACTTTCTGGTTTTTCAAGGGAAAACTATATAAGATAGAATATCTCTTCCCGCTTTCTATGGAAAAGGAAGAGTTTTATATGGTTTATGAACAACTTAAGAAGAAGTATGGCAATCCCAGAAGGTATGTAAGACCTTATCTTGCAGATGGCGTAGCAGAGTGGAACTTTGGAGATGTAAGAATGAGCTTAATAGCCCCTTGGGTATCTCGGAGCATGTATCTGATCTACGAGCACACACCCACCGCAAGGGAAGTAGAAAGGAGCGACCAAGAGGTATTTAACAAAGAAACCGCAAAACCAAAGAGAGGGCTATAAAAGGAGGTTAAACCATGAAAAGAGCCTTCAGTCTTCTCTTTATAATCCTCAGCCTTTTAGCCCTTAAAAACTTTGCCTTTGCCCAGCCAGAAGCAGTTGCGTGCGAAAACTTTTATAAAGCTGGAGACTACAGAAGGGCTATAGAAGCTGGAAGGGTGGCGGTTCAAAAGTATCCAAATAGCGCATATGCACATTATTGCTTGGGAGAGAGCTACAGAATGGTGGGGGAGTTTAAGCTTGCTTTAGAGCATTTGAAAAAGGCAGAAAGCTTAACTTCAAACAAGGGAGACTTGATGTATATCTACAATCAGATTGGATTGACTTACGGTGGAATGGGCTACTTGGAC
>DAIUER010000122.1:1958-2312 GCA_036845005.1 Thermocrinis sp. | reverse complement strand
GCCCTGTCCTGAGCCACATGGCTATTTGTAGGAGGGAATTGAACTTAGCTAAGGAAAGATAAGGTTAAAGGTTTTGCACACACCCGGGCATACACCAGGACATTGCTGTTTTTACTCAGAGGAAAACCTGCTCATTGCGGGCGACTTGCTCTTTAGGGGCTCCGTGGGGCGGTGGGACCTACCAGGTGGTAGCTTGGAGGATTTAAAAAAGTCCTTGCGTAGGGTGGTTTTGGAGCTTCCGGAGGATGTGCGCGTGATCACCGGACACGGAGAGGAGACCACCATAGGAAGGGAGAAAAAGTTCAACCCACTGCTGAGGGAGATTTTGGGCCATTGATGGGTCTTTCTGTTTTG
>DAIUER010000122.1:0-1948 GCA_036845005.1 Thermocrinis sp. | reverse complement strand
TTGATCCTTACAAAATATGAGGATAAGATCAATAATAGGGCTATTGACAGCGTGAAAGACATTGCCGACGAGATTGTAGTTCTTGATTCTGGCTCCACCGACAGAACGGTAGAAATTGCCAAAAGCCTTGGAGCAAAGGTATTTTTCCACGAGTGGGATGGATATGCACAGCAACGCAATAGAGGTATAGGGCTATGCTCAGAGGATTGGGTTTTGGTCTTGGACGCAGACGAGGAAGTCTCGGAGGAACTGAGAAATTCTATATCAAAAGCCATATCTTCCCGCACTGCGGAGGTTTATATGGTTTGCAGAAAAACCTACTACCTTGGTAAATTTCTTGAGCACGCTTGGTATCCCGAATGGAGGGTTCGGCTTTTTAAAAAGGGTCTGGTAAGGTTTGAGGGGGATCTCCACGAACAAGCCATCTTCAAAGGAGAGGCGCACAAACTAAAGGGAGACCTCTATCATTACTCTTATGAGAGCCTTTACCATCAGTACGAGAAGACCTTAAAGTATGCAAGGATAATGGCGGAGGCTTACCATAAGAAGGGCAAAAAGTTTAGGTTTTACAACCTTCTGTTTAACCCACTGTGGAGCTTTTTTAAGGTTTATTTTCTTCAAAAGGGCTTTTTGGATGGTGTTAGAGGCTTTTTGGTAGCCTTTTCCTCATTTTTTTATACCTTTTTAAAATACATGTTTCTCCTCGAGCTTGAGCTAAAAGAGAAACACAAAGAGGACCTTTGGAAGAGATGATTACCTACTCAGCACACTTCTTAGCCATCTAAAGGCAAAGCCGGAGAGAAAAAGAACAGTTATAAGACCTATGAAAGCTAAGATCAAAAACCACTTCAAAGCTCCACCTCCGCATGCCTTGACGCATGGCATTGAATATTCACCGCTACGGGCAAAGACGCTATATGGCATGGATAAAGCTCCACTTTCACATCAATGGCGGTGGTGGTGCCACCAAAGCCCATGGGTCCCCATCCGATCTTGTTGATTTCCTCAATGAGCTCCTCTTCTATCCTTCTTGCCACAGGGTCTTTGCTTCTCTCTCCCACTGGTCTGAGCAAGGCTTTCTTTGCAAGCAAGGCACAATACTCAAAGTTTCCACCTATGCCCACACCCACCGTAAAGGGAGGGCACGCATTGGGGCCCGCCAGCTTTACCGTTTCCAGAACGAACCTTTTTACTCCCTCCCATCCATCGGCGGGCTTTAGCATCGCCAATCGTGAAGTGTTTTCTGAACCCGCACCCTTTGGGGCAAAGATGAGCTTTAATTTATCACCAAGGGCAACTTCGTAGTGTATTATGGGTGGTGTGTTGTCCTTTGCGTTCTTTCTTTCAAAAACAGGGTCATAAACCATAGAAGCCCTGAGGTAGCCCTCCGTGTATGCCCTCCTTACGCCCTCCTCTATGGCATCCCTCAGAGAACCTCCCACCACGCAGACATCCTGCCCTATCTCCACAAAAACCACCGCCACACCCGTGTCCTGACAGTAAGCCATCTCCTCCTTTTCTGCGGACTCTGCGTTTAGCAAAATATGCCTGAGAACCTCCCTTCCCACTTCAGACTCTTCCCTTTCCAAGGCTTGCTGAAAGGCAAAAACCACATCTTTGGGCAACTTATAATTTGCCCTAAGGGCAATTTCCTTCACCGCCTCCACTATCTTCTCATATTCAATTTCCCTCGGCATAGCTTATATATTAACGCATCCCCAGAAATTCGCAAGAACACACCATTTAGTGAAGTCCCACTGACTTTAGAAACTTTTCCCAACTACTGTGTGTGTATTTTAGCTTATCTATCCTAACCAAGTGCCTTTCTTCTCTTACTACTCCCAAATATTTAAGTATTTCTCCCTCTTTTCTCAGGTTTTCATCCGAAACTTCAAAATATTCACAAGTATGGTTTACAGGGAAGGTTTTGGAGGATGTAAATTCTTAG
>DAIUER010000121.1:0-2321 GCA_036845005.1 Thermocrinis sp. | reverse complement strand
CATCCCTAACTATGTAATGCACATCCCTTTTAAAAAGCTCGTGTGCCCTGATGGCTTGGTTTATAGCATGCAGAAGGTCTATGTGTTTAAGGTCATAAAGGTTTTCAATACCCAAGAACTCCTCAAGCTTTCTTATGCCCTCCTCTTTGAGTTGCACCGTTCTGTTCTTTTCATCCACCACGTAGTCCTCATCCCTCCGTAGCTGTCTTACCGCTCGGTCCGCCGTGTAATAGACGGAGGTGTCCATCTGGGAGGGTCCGGAGATGATGAGGGGCACCCTTGCCTCATCTATGAGGATGGAATCCACCTCGTCCACTATGGCGTAGTGATGACCCTTTACTTGGACGATCTCCTCAAGGCTAAAAGCCATGTTGTCCCGCAGATAATCAAAGCCGAATTCGTTGTTGGTGCCATAAGTTATGTGGGCTTGATAGGCTGACCTCCTGTCGCAGGGCTCCAGTTTTGTAAAGAAGGCTTTCTTGGCGGACACATTTACCATTTCGGAGGGCAAAAGTTCTTCAAAGTAGCCCTTGGGCCAAACCCTCCAGTCCTCCTCTATTGCCCTTTGAACAAGTTTCTCATCCACCCACTCCACCCAGTAGGAGCTGTAATCGGAGTTTATTACACCCACCTCTAAGCCCAAAAATCTGTATATGGGACCCATCCATTGGGCGTCCCTTCTTGCCAAGTAGTCGTTAACCGTCACCACATGGACGCCTCTGTCCGTTAATGCGTTGGAGTATGCGGAGGAGGTTGCCACCAAGGTCTTTCCTTCTCCCGTCTTCATCTCTGCGATCTTGCCCTCATGAAGGACAAGCCCACCCAAAAGTTGCACATCAAAGAACCTCAGCCCCAGGGTCCTCTTTCCCGCCTCCCTCACCAAGGCAAAGGCAAGGAGCACCTCTTCGGTTATCCTACCCTTGGTGATCTGGTCCTTTAACTCTTCATTCTGGGACACTTTGTAAAAGAGTTCCTTTGAGAGGGAGACAAGCTCCCTGTTGGTGAGCCCATCCAACTCCTTTTCTTTTTGGTTGATCTTCTCCACAAACTTTCTTAGGCGCTTTACTTCCCTTTCGTTTTTCGTGCCAACGATCTTCTTTAAAAGCCAATCTATCATAGCAATAAGTATATTACAGTTCCACCATCACCTCTTCCAGTAGCTTAATAAGTTTGCTTAGCCTTTCTTGCTCTTGTGTTAACCCTTCCACGCTTTGCTTTGTCTTTTCCACCTCTTCTGGTGGAGCCTTCTCCAAAAAGTTTGGGCTTTTTAGCCTTGCGGACAGATTATCAAGGGTCCTTTCCACCTCTTGGAGCTTTCTTTTGTAGGATTGGATCAACTCCTCCACTTTTGCGCCAAATTCCACGGGGATGTAAAACTCAAAATCCTTTGAAAAGCCCGCTATGGTGGCTGGTGGTCTCTCCTGAACTTCCACCAGCTCCTCCACCTTTGCCAAAGAGAGGATGTATTCTTTGAACTCCTCCACAAGCCCTTTAGAGTCCTCAGCCCTATAGTAGAGCTTAATCTACTAGGCCGGTACAATTCAAAGGTCGCTACGCAGAGCCCTTAAGGAGGTGATAATTTACTTGAGCCTTTCAATCTTTTCCTTTGCCTGTGGATAGACCTCCTGAGGATTGTATTGGGGGAACTCCTCCAAGGAGATGCTGTCCTTTACTGCGGTGGGAAGGTTCAGGTATAACTCCTCTGTAATGTATGGAATAAAGGGATGCAACAGTTTTAGAATGCGGTCAAAGGTCATAAGCAAAAAGGACTGGGCGGTGATCCTTTCCCTCTCAATCCTCTCCTTCTCCTCTGGTGGTGCGTTCTCTTCCACTTTGGCGTAAAGTCTTAGCTTGCACATTTCTATATACCAGTCGCAAAACTCAGACCAAACAAAGTCATAGAGGGCTTGGGAAGCGTTGGAGAACTTATACTCGGAGAGGGCATCATTTACCCGTTGGGCGGTCTCGTTGAGAAGGGTCAAGATCCAAAGGTCCTCCACCCTTGGTGGTGCAGAGTAGGGTAGCTTTGTTAGAAGGTCTTCATCCAAGTTCATCAGTATAAACCTGCCTGCGTTCCAAAGCTTGTTGGCAAAGTGCTTGTATCCCTCAAACCTCTTTTCTGAGAGCCTTATGTCTCTGCCCTGCTGGGTTAGGATAGCCAAGGTGAACCTCAGGGCGTCCGCACCGTACTTTTCTATTATGTCTAGAGGGTCTATCACATTTCCCTTGGTCTTGGACATCTTCTGTCCTTTTTCATCCCTAACCAGGGCATGTATATAGCCATCCCTAAAGGGAATATCCTTCTTTAAGCACATGCCCAT
>DAIUER010000120.1:0-2322 GCA_036845005.1 Thermocrinis sp. | reverse complement strand
GTAAGTACGATTGGTGTGCAAACATGAGAAAGTTCCTTTACAGGGCTATTGCTGGGATTTTGCTACTGCTTGCTTTTGTGGGTGTCTTTTTGTCGCTACTCTTATTGGTCCCCTTTGTGCTGTTGGCTGTTTTCTTTTTAGTCAGATACTTCAACAAAAGGGATCCAGCACGCGTAAAAAGGGTTTTCTATATCGTCACCAATGTGCTTAGGTATGATTGGCGTGCAAACATGAGGAATTTCCTTTACAGGGCTATTGCTGGAATTTTGCTAATGCTTGCTCTTGTGGGTGTCTTTTTACCACTGCTTCCAACGGTTCCCTTTGTGCTGTTGGCTGTTTTCTTTTTGGTTAGGTCTTCAAAAAGGGACTTAGTGCGCCTTAAAAAAATTCCTTACATTGGTAAAATTCTGTATCCTTACATAAAGAGGGTAGCAAAGTGGAATACACAACAGCCAAGTTCTTCCACCTGATAGGCGTCTTTTTGTGGGTTGCATCCTCCTCTTCCTTAGGGCTTTTTATGCTTTATGGAAACTTTAAAGATACCAAATGCGACAAGCACATTATCAGAAACTTTTACCGATGGATGACAAACCTTGAGATAGCCGGCTTTGTTCTTGCCCTCGCTATGGGCTTTTATATGCTACATTTACTTAAATATCGCTTTGACATAAACTGGTTAAACTACAAACTGCCCATTGTATTGCTCCTCTTTTTGCCCTTGGAGGTCCTAAACTTCTGGTTTGTGAATATACACATCCCAAAGAGCCAAGACAAAGAAAAAGCATACAAAAGATACGACCTTTTTAACTACATCGTAGCACTGCCCTTGCTGGTGGGTGGTTTAGTGGTGGTATATTTGGCGGTGGTTAAGCCATGAAAAAAAGTGTTGTTCTTTTTAGTGGAGGAGTGGAAAGCACGTGTGTTCTATACCTTAAGCTCTTGGAAGGGCATGTTGTTTATCCGGTTTATGTTAAATGTGGAATGCCCTGGGAAAGGCTTGAGTATGCGAAAGCTACTGAGCTCTGGAAAGAGACAAAAGGAAGGTTTTCAAGGTTGATGCCTATAAAGGTTCTGCCTCTAAAAAATTACCATAAAAAGTACAAAACCATAGAGACAGAAGAGGAATTGTTTATTCCTTTGAGAAATTTAACCTTGCTAACTGCAGTGGCAGGATACGCCCTGTCAAAGAGGGCAGAAAGTATTAGCATAGGCAGTTTGGGACTGTATCCCTTTCCCGATAACAACCTTGCCTACCTTAAAGAGGTGGAAAGGCTGATCACAGAAGGTTCAAAGCAAAGGTTAAAAATAGAAGTTCCCCTTTTTGGCATGGAAAAGGGCGAGGTTGTAAAGAGATTTTCAAAATGGGTGCCCTTGCATCGGACCTTTTCCTGCGTCAATCCCATTTTACTAAATGGGAAGGTCCTTCATTGTGGAAGGTGTATAAAGTGCAAAGAAAGAGAAGAAGCCTTCAAAGAAGCCCAAATTCCTTTATGAAGAACACAAAGCTAAGCAAAAATCCCCAAGCGACGATCACCGCTTTGGCAGTTTTCTGATTTAGCCTTTTGGCTACCACCGCCCCCAGATATCCACCTAGCATAAAAGCCGGCATCATAGCAAGCACAAAGTCAAAGGCAACCTTGCCACTAAACAAAAAGATAAGGGCACCCAAAAGGTTTATCACAAAGCCCAAAAAGTTCTTGAGGGCTATGGTCAGTTGCATGTTTGAAACGCCAGAAAGCACTATGGAGGATGCCATCATTATGCCTATACCCGCCCCAAAGTAGCTCCCATAGATGGCTGTGAGAAACTGAAGCAAGATAGGAAGAAACCTTGAGGAGTTGCCAAGTCTTGTTATTAACTTGAGAATCAACTCACTGAAGGCAAGCAGAAGGGTGGCAAAGCCTATCAAAAAGGGAACAGCCTTTTTAAAGGTCTCGGACGGAGTGTGTACGAGCAAAAAGGCACCAAGCAGGGCACCAAGCAAGGATGGAGGCAAAAAGGCTTTAAGAATAGGCAAGTTTTCTCTCAGAGTCTTTCTGTAGCTCAGGGCACTGGTAAAAGGTCCAAGCCATAGGGCTACGGTGTTTGTTATGTTGGCAGAGAGTGGGTCCAATCCCGCAAGGATCAAAGCGGGAAAGGTTATAAGGGTTCCACCACCCGCTATGACGTTTATAAAACCAGCTACGATGGAAGCGAGGATTGGTATTAGGTAGGTTTCCATTGTTGGTTGGTTTTCTTAAGGCAACGGGCGGATTCGAACCGCCGTAGAAGGGATTTGCAGTCCCTCGCCTAACCACTCGGCCACGTTGCCTAAAAGCGGGC
>DAIUER010000119.1:0-2342 GCA_036845005.1 Thermocrinis sp. | reverse complement strand
ACCGTCTGCTTGCCATAATGCGTGGGTTGGACTCCATAAGGGATGTGATCGCCTTTCCAAAAACCCAAAAGGGTATATGCCCTCTAACGGGTGCGCCGGACTATGTGTCTCCCAAACAGCTAAAGGAAGCGCACATAAAAACGGTGGAATACCAATGACTCCCTTTGAGGAGCTTTTAAAGATAATGGAGAGCCTGAGGGAAAAGTGCCCTTGGGACAGAAAGCAAACCCACGAAAGCTTAAAAAGGTATGCCATTGAAGAGGTTTATGAACTTTTGGACGCCATAGACAGCAAAGATGACCAAAAACTAAAGGAAGAGCTCGGAGATGTGCTGTTGCAGGTGGTTTTTCATAGCCAAATTGCAGAGGAGCGTTCAGCCTTTGATGTGTGGGATGTTATAAGGGCGCTGAACCAAAAACTTATAGAGAGGCATCCCCATGTTTTTGGGTGCGAAAGTGCGGAGGAGGTGCTAAAAAGGTGGGAGGAAAAGAAGGCTAAGGATAGGGAAAGCGTTTTGGATGGAGTGCCAAGGAGCCTTCCTGCCTTAATGAGGTCCCAAAAGCTCCAAGACAGGGCAAGCCTTGTGGGCTTTGATTTTGAAAGAATAGAACAGGTTTTTGAAAAGATAGCGGAGGAGTTGGAGGAACTGAAGGAGGCAATTCAAAAGGGGGATAAGCGGGATGTGGAGCATGAAGTTGGAGACTTGCTTACTGCAGTGGTGGAGTTGGCGAGGTTTTTAAAGGTGGATGCAGAGGAGTGTCTGCAAAGGGCAAACGATAGATTTGAAAAGCGCTTCAGATATATGGAAAAAAGGGCAAAGGAGATGGGAAGAGAACTAAAGGATATGACCTTGGAGGAGATGGATAAGCTCTGGCTGGAAGCAAAAAACTTTGATTACGAATAAAATTAAACCTATGCATATAAAGGGTAGGTCTCTCAGCCTTTTAATTCCGGAGGAGAAGATAAAGGATAGGGTCAGAGGGCTTGCAAAGGAGATAGAGAAGGAGCTGGGAGAAAACTTTGTGGTGGTGTCTCTGCTTAAGGGTTCCTTTGTCTTTACCGCAGACCTCATAAGGGAGTTTTCTGTGCCCGTGAAGGTGGATTTTATGTGGGTCTCAAGCTACGGTTCCTCTCAGGAGTCTTCTGGCAGTGTGCGTATTCTTCAAGACCTTTCTATGGATATAAAAGACAAAAAGGTGCTTCTTGTGGATGATATCTTAGACACGGGCTATACCCTAAAGAAAGTCGTAGAGTTTTTGAGGGACAAGGAGCCCTCTGTGCTTAAGGTTTGCGTCTTGCTTGATAAAAAAGAAAGGAGAAAGGTAAATTTAGAGGCAGACTATGTGGGTTTTGAAGTGCCCGATAGATTTTTGGTGGGCTACGGTTTGGATTGGGACGAGGAGGGCAGAAACCTGAGGGGGATATATGCGGTGGATTAAATTAAAAAAGCCCCCTGACGGGGGCTGGTTATGTTAGTCCAATTCGGGCATTTCTGGAGAGGTGGGCACTTTGTCCTTCTTCTCCTCGGGTATTTCTGCCACCAGTGCTTCTGCAGTTAGCATGGTTCCAGCAACGGATGCGGCGTTCATTATGGCGGTTCTTACCACCTTGGTGGGGTCTATGATGCCTGCTTCTACCATATCTTTGTATTCGCCAACTGACGCATCAAAGCCGTAATTTACACCTTCTTCCTTTCCGAGGGCGATCACCTTCTCAAGAACCACGTATCCTTCAAAGCCTGCGTTGGCAGCTATTTGCCTGAGGGGTGCCCTGCATGCCCTCTTGACTATATCCACACCGATCTGTTGGTCAGGATTATCCACACTTAGGTTATCCAGAACCTCAGAAGCCCTCACCAGGGCAACACCACCGCCGGGCACTATGCCTTCTTCCACCGCGGCCTTGGTGGCGTGCACTGCGTCTTCTACCCTTGCCTTCTTTTCCTTCATTTCCGCCTCGGTGGCAGCTCCAACTCTGATTATGGCAACTCCGCCGGAGAGCTTTGCCAATCTTTCTTGGAGCTTTTCCCTATCGTAGTCGGAGGTGGTCTCTTGGATTTGCTTCCTGATCTGCTCTATTCTTGCCTGTATGGCTTCCTTGGAACCCTTACCACCCACTATGGTGGTGTTGTCCTTATCTACTATTACCTTGTCTGCCCTTCCGAGCATGTCAAGGGTGACGCTCTCAAGCTTTATACCGAGCTCTTCGGTGATGGCGGTTCCGTTGGTGAGTATGGCTATGTCTTGGAGATAATCCTTCCTCCTTTGACCAAAGCCGGGTGCCTTTACCGCACAAGCCCTTATGACGCCCTTGAGGTGATTTACCACCAAGGTTGCCAAGGC
>DAIUER010000118.1:0-2366 GCA_036845005.1 Thermocrinis sp. | reverse complement strand
AAGCGTTTCCTCAAAGATATCAGAAAAGCCCTCTGAATACGATTTTAGCGACCTTGCAAGGAGGTTAAATAAGATAAACATACACCTACAAAAGGCTTACATTTCAATGAATTCACTGCCCTATTCAGAAAGCATAACCGTTTTTGTAGGGAAAGCCCGCAAAGAGGGCAGTAAAATTCGGGCTGAAGAGCCAACAGTTGCCTATTATATCCATGGACAGAAAATCACAAGGATAGAAGTTTTTGTTGAGGACGCACAATTAAGGGGTCCCACCTTGGAAGTCCTTTCTTCAAAGGTTCTCGGAGAGGGTTATTCCTTTGAACTAAAAGGTCGTTGGAAGGGTAAAGAGGGCACCTTTGAAGCGGTGGGCTATGTGGACAGAATAACCACCGGAAACCTTTACATTGAACCCATAAAGGTTGAAGCTAAAGGCTGGTTGGATTACAAAAACATTCAGGTAGATATGCAGTTGCAAACGGATGACCTTAGGATAAAAGAAAAACACTTTGGCAGGGTAGCCGGGATAGGAGAATACCGCTACAGGTGGAGGAGAGAAAACCTGTTTTTTACCAGCCTTGAGGGTGAGAAACTCAACGGAAGGCTTGAGTATGACTTGAATAGAAAGGCATTAAAGCTTGACTTTTCCGAGCTCGCCTTTGATGAAAAACTTTTTGCTGTAAAGCAGGGCTCGAGGGGTTCCTTTGAGGGCAGAATGTTTGCAGATTTCAACAAGAAAACCTTAAGCTTAAAGGGGAAGGTTAAAGACCTGATCTTTCAAGACATACAGATAAATACCGCAAGCTTGAGCTTGGGGCTTGATTACAAGGAAAAGCCAAAGGGGGAAGTTTCCTTTGCCTCCGATGTGCTTGAGCTAAAGGGTAGGTTCTACGGGAATGACCTTTGGGGTCAGCTAAAGGTAAAGGGGCTACCCTATCAGAGGGAAAATGTAAGGGCACGGGTCTTTTATGAAGGCTATCTCTCTTATGTGGCAGGAACTCCAGAGAGCACGGGGAAGGGCTACCTTTTGGACCTTTACATATACAATAGGTTCATAGGGAGGACTGACTTTAATCTTAACCTCAAAGGGCAGGATGTTCTGGTCGGGGGAGAGGGCAGGGGCTTTAAACTGAGTGCCTCGGGAAATATAAAGGATGAAAGCATAAAGGGTGTTTTAACCTTTACGGGCTTTAGTTTTCAGGAAAAAGGTATAGAGCTTTCAAACCTTGCGGGGCAGGTCTCTTTTGTAGTTCTTGATAGAGAGGTGCAAGCAGAGGGCAGGTTGGAGGGCAAGTTAAGTCAAGAAAAGGTGCAGGCGCTTGCAAACTTGGAATTCAACATAAAACTCCTTGAAGGAAAGCCCGAGGGAGAGTTTAAAAGCGTAATCAAAAACATAAAGCTGGACGACCTTGAGTTTGAAAACGGTCTCTTGGTGGGAAGTATAAAGGGTCAAAAACTCTCTTTAACCTACCGTTTGGAAGAAAAGCTCAAGGGTTCGGGCATCTTTTCTCTTTCAGATTACACCTTTAGCACAGAGGGTAGGTGGGAAGGGGAGGTAAAAGGAAGTTTTTTGATGCTCTCTTATAGGCTCCCAAGTTGTTCAAAGACCGCCTGCAAGGGCGAGCTCTTGGGAAGTGCAAAGTTCAAAGATATAACTATACCCATAAACGCTAGGTTTGATTACGAAGGAGAAAGGCTGAGGGCAAACATTAAGGGATTTGACCTTCAGAAGGGTCCAATAGTGGTAAAGGTAGGAGGGCTACGCTTGGAGGAGGGCAAAATCTTCTTTAGTGGTGGAAGTGTAAGCTTAAACTCAGAAGAGTTGTTAAAGCTATCACCAACAGAAGGCTTCTATGACTTAAAAAAAGAGGGCTTTGAGATACCCAACATAAAAATATATCGCCATGCAGAGGGCAACGCCAAAATTTC
Organism: Thermocrinis sp.; assembly: GCA_036845005.1. Lineage (GTDB taxonomy): Bacteria > Aquificota > Aquificia > Aquificales > Aquificaceae > Thermocrinis. The sequence continues at coordinate 440 of DAIUER010000118.1, read as the reverse complement.
TTACAGCAAAGTAGAAGGCTTTAGCCTCAATTCAGAAGGGCACATAAACTTAGAAAAAACATCTGCACTCTTTCGAAGTAGAGTTCAAACTTCACTGCTGGGCAACCTATACTATTATCTGAACATAGACAAAAAGGGCGTCAATTTAGTTTTATTATCAAAGGAACCAATAGAGATCAGGTCTAGGTATGTAGGTATTCCAATGAGGGGGGACGCTTACTTCTACGGAGACGGAAAGATCTTTAAAGGTTCGGTGAGCTTTCTGGGAAACGGGTCTTCTTTGACCGCTGAAGCAGAAGGAACAGACAAAGAGTTGCAGGTAAAATTCAACTCAAACAGAGTTCCTGTGGTATATAGGGATGAAAATTTAAGGGGTAGCCTATTTTTGAGGGGAGTGGGTGTTATAATTACAGACTACAGAAGGGTTAAAATATCCTCTG
>DAIUER010000117.1:0-2367 GCA_036845005.1 Thermocrinis sp. | reverse complement strand
TCAAAGGAGCTTTTAAAGGTCCTTGAGGAGAAAACTTCCACAGAACAAAGGCTTACTGATGCAACGGGAAGGACGGTAGATTTCTCCAACACCATCATAATAATGACCTCCAACCTGGGTGCAAGGCTCATAGTTCACGGTGGAAAGATGGGCTTTGAGCAAAAGTTCGGTGTCATAGACTTTGAACAGATGAAGAAGAATGTGATGGAGCAAGTCAAAAGGTCATTCAGCCCCGAGTTTCTCAATCGCTTGGATGAGGTTATAGTCTATAGAGCCCTTGAGAAGGATGATATTATGAAGATTTTGGACCTTCAAATTGAAGAAATAAACAAGAGCCTGGTAGATTGGGACGTGAGGGTAAAGTTGCACAAGAGCTTTTCTGAGTGGCTCATTGATAAAGAGTACAAGCCAGAATATGGTGCAAGGAGTATAAAGAGAGCCCTTCAAAAGCATGTGGAAGACTTGCTTGCGGAGGAACTTCTAAAAGGTAGCCTTCAGGATGTGGATGTGGTGGAAATCAGGGTAAAGGACGACAAGCCTTACATAAAGCCCATCAAGAAGAAGGAAAAGTTGGAAGCGGTTTTTAGTCAAGAGAGTGAGTAAGGTTTTTGAGGGGGAATACCTTTGAAATTCCCCCTCTACTGCTCACCCCTATTAACTTGTCCGCGAAGCTCGCCAGAACTTCCCTCAGCGTAACCACTATAAACTGGGCAGTCTGGGACCTCTCCTTTATAAGTTCTCCCACTGTCCTTGCGTTTGCCTCGTCCAAGTGGGCATCCACCTCATCAAAGTAATAAAAGATGGAGGGCTTATAATCCTGCAGGGCAAAGATCAAAGACAGGGCACCCAAGGTCTTTTCACCACCTGAGATCGCCTCTAAATACTGCACCTCTTTGCCCCTTGGTTTTACCACCAAGTTTATACCCCCTTCAAAGGGTTCATTTTCCTTCTCCAACTGCATAAATGCCTTCCCTCCGGGAGACAGTCTGGCAAAGATCTTGGAAAAGCTCTTGTTTATCTGTTCATAAGCCTTGAGGAAAGCCTTTAGCTTTTTACTTTCAATCTCCTCCAGAAGCTCCTTTATTGCCCTTCTCTCCTCCAAGAGCTTTTTGTCCCTTTCCACATAGTCTGTATGTCTGTTTTTGAGCTCTTGGTAATCTTCCTCCGCCTTGAAGTTTATGTTGCCCAGAAGGCTAATCTCTCTTTCCACCTTTGAAAGTTCATCCTTTAGCTTGCTGTAGCCCTCTGGCACCAAACTTAGCGGTTCTTCTTGCCCAAGTTCTTTTAACCTTTCATGGAGTTGGTCTTGCCTGTCTGTTAGCTTAGAAAGTTCCCTCTCTATCTCAATCCTCTCTTCAGTTTTTAGGTCTATAGACATCCTTTTTTTTGCCCAAGGAGGGAGGTTATTTCCCTGAGCTGGTTTTCCAATTGATCTACCCTTTTGTAAAGCTCATAAGCCTGAAGGTTTATATCCTTTAGCTCCTCTTCTATCTTTTCCTTCTCTTGACTTAGCCCTTTTATCCTTTTTTGGGCATTTTCTATACTTAGTATTAGGTCTTCAACCCTTGCTTTCCTTTGGTTTATCTCTTGGAGGAGGTTTTGCCTTTGTTGGGCGATCTCTTGTTCCTTTAGCTTTAGGGAAAATAGCTCTTCCTTTTTTCTTTCCAATAGCCTTCTGTGTCTTTCTGCCTTTTCTCTTAGGGCTTCCAAGCCAGATTCTTTGGCTATTTTCAAAAGGGAAGAGTATCTGAACCTTAGGTTTTCCAACTTTTCCTCTTGGTAAGAGAGCTCCTCTTCTAATTCCCTTTTTCTTTTTTGGGCGTTTTCCTTTTCTTCCGCCAGCGTCTTTAAATACTCCTTACCCTTTTGCAGTCTCTCTTCCAAGCCCTTTATCCTTTCAAAACCTTCTTTGTGTTTTTGTTCCAACTCCTTTAGCCTTCTTTCAAGGATCTTTACCACTCCTTCCTTTTCTACCAGTTCATCACTCAGGCTTTTGGCTAAGGCTACATTTTCTGAAATACACTCCTTTAACCTCTCTAAAACCTCCTCCAACTGCTTGGTCTTTTCCTCGTAAAAACTTTTGCCCAAGCTTGCCCTTGATTCCCAGTGCCCTCCGCTTATTACACCCGTCTTTTCAAAGAGCTCTCCATCCTGGCTAACCATCCGGTAATTTCCTATGCCCAAAGCCTTTGCACTGGCAAAGTTCTCCACCACAAACGTATCTCCAAAAACAAACCTTATTGCCTTTTCAAACCTTTTGTCGTATTCCACCAGATTTACCACATAATCAATAACCACCGCACCGCGGGTTCTTGAAAAGGGTGGCATGGTTTCTTCCTTAATTCTGTTATGTGGGAAAAAGATCAT
>DAIUER010000116.1:0-2371 GCA_036845005.1 Thermocrinis sp. | reverse complement strand
CCACCGGGAGGATGCGCTCGCGTACCTTAACTGGCTCTTTAGAAGGGAGGTGGCGGGGGTTTTTGAGGCGAAGGTGGTTGGCAAAAAGGTAGGGTTTGTGGCGGCGGACGGGAATTGGTTTAGCAAGAGGGAAGGCAAGGTGGTGGGTGCCATACACGAGCTGGTGGTCCTGCCCGAGTACAGAAATAAGGGCATTGGAAAAAGACTTTTGGAGAAAGCCCTTGAATACTTTAAAGAGAGGGGTCTGCCTCTGGCGGAGCTTTGGGTTGGTGATGAGAACATAAGGGCTATAGAATTTTATAAAAAGCATGGCTTTGAAGAGAGGGATAGGTTCAACTATTGGGTCCGGATGACCAAACGGTTGGAAAATGAGGATCGTGGTTAAAATAGGCTCAAACCTTATCCAAACGGAGGAGGGAGATATAGACCTAAATCTCATCAGCAAGCTGGGTAGAGAAATAAAGAGGCTAAAAGCCTTGGGAAATGATGTGGTCATAGTCTCCTCCGGTGCGGTGCTCTGTGGTCTAAAGAAGCTGAACTTAAAGGAAAGACCAAAGAGTTTGGTGGAAAAGCAAGCTTTGGCGGGCATTGGGCAGGCTTATCTTATTCATCTTTACGACCTTGTCTTTTCCAACTATAAGCTGGTGCCCGCCCAGGTGCTTTTGACCTCCGATGTGTTCACAGACAAACACAAGTTTGAGAACGCTAAAAATGCTTTGGAAAAGCTTCTGGAGATGGGTGCGGTGCCAGTGATCAACGAAAACGATGCGGTGGCTGTGGAGGAGCTTCTCTTTGGCGACAACGACTTTCTTGCGGTGCATACCGCCTTCATGCTTCAGGCAAACCTTTTGGTGATCCTATCTACCGCGGGAGGACTTATAGACCACCAAGACCGGGTAATTTCCTTTGTGGAGGATGTGGATTCAGCCTTTGCCTTTGTTAGAGGGGTTAATTCCACCTACGGCACTGGCGGAATGCTCAGCAAACTTACCGCCACCAAGATCGCAGTCCGTTTGGGAATTCCAGTGGTCATAACCGGAAAGGAGGACTCTTTGGAGGAGGTCCTACAGGGCAGAACAAAGGGGACCTTCTTTAAGCCTTTGCCTCCACCAAGGCAGGGCAAAACACTGTTGGCTATGGTGGAAAAGCCAAAGGGTGCCCTTTACATAGATGAGGGAGCAGTTATAGCCCTCAAATCGGGCAAGAGCCTGCTTCCTGCGGGTATAAAGAGGGGGGAGGGTAGCTTCCAGCGTGGCGATGTGGTGGTGGTCTATACGGAGGATGGTCTGCTGGTGGGCAAGGGCAAAACCAACTTCTCCTCTGAGGAGCTAAAAAGGGTTCTTGGCAAGAAGGGGGAGGAGGTTAGGCGTATTTTGAGGACCACCAAAGAGGAGGCGGTGCATAGGGACTATATGGTGGTGTTTTAGAGTAGCCTTTGGGCGAGGGCAAGGTCCTCCGGATATGTGATCTTTATGTTAGTGGGTTCGCCCATAACCACGCCTACCCTGTAGCCATACCTTTCCAAAAGCATGGCGTCATCCGTGGCAAAAAAGCCTTCACCTCTTGCCCTAAAGTGGCATTCCAAGAGAACCTTTCTTAAGAAGGCTTGGGGTGTTTGTGAATGCCAAAGACCTGTCCTGTCAATGGTTCTTATTACCATACCTTCCGAGACCTGCTTTAGTGTGTCCCTGACGGGTAGGGCACAGATCTTTCCTTCAAAGTCTCCGAGCTCAGACACCTTTAAAAAGAGCTCTCTGCTGGCAAAGGGTCTGGCACAGTCGTGAATGATCACTATATCTCCCTCCGCCTCAAGGATGCCCTCAAGGACAGAGTCCTGCCTTTCCTTTCCTCCCGCTACTTTTTTAACCTTTGGTGGCACCTTTATCTTTTGCAGGTCCTCCTCCGGCAATACTAAGATGACCTCCTCAAAGAGGTCCAAGACCTTCTCCAAAGAGTGCATGTAAAGGGGCTTTCCGCCAAGTGGAAGATACTGCTTTTTTGTGCCCAGCCTACTTCCTTCACCTCCCGCAAGGAGTATAACGCACCTTATCATTCCAGGTTCAAAAGCTACCTGAGTTTTTTGACCTCATCTCTCAGTTTTGCCGCTTTCTCAAACTCCCACCTTTTTGCACAATCCCACATCTCCTTTTCCAGACGGTTGATCTTTTCTATGAGGTCTTCCTCGCTCCTTATGTCCTTGGGTAGCTTTAACGGTAGGCGCACATAGTCCAGCTCCTCTATGGCTAAGAGTTCCTTTACGGGCTTTACTATACTCTTGGGAGTTATTCCGTGCTCTCTGTTGTATTTCTCTTGAATTTCCCTCCTTCTGTTGGTTTCCTCTATGGCTTTTTGCATGGAGGGGGTTATTCGG
>DAIUER010000115.1:0-2448 GCA_036845005.1 Thermocrinis sp. | reverse complement strand
TATAGTTTTTTCAGGAAGTCTTGGCTGTTTAAATAATTTCTCACCCGAGGTATCTGGATATTTTAAAAATACATGACTACCCTTTTGTCTAACTTCTTCGAAACCAGCTTTTTTTAAGATTTCTACTATCTGTTTGCCTGTTAAAGCAGGCAACTTCATATAGTAATCTCCTTAATCCCAACAAACTCAACCTCTTTCTCTAACGCTTCCCCCTGAACATCTAAATAAAGTTCAATAGCTTCTTTAATCCTTTCCATTAGTTCATCCAGGGACTTAGCTTGGGTGTGACAACCCGGCAGTTCAACAACTTCTCCTACAAAGTAGCCTTCTTTATCCTTTTCAATTATTACAGTAAAAGTCCTCATTTCATTTACCTCAGCAGGTATATGCTAATTATATAACTCTGCCTGAAAAATTAGCCACTTATCTGACTTTCTCTAAAAAACGCAACGCTTAGCTTAGAGCATAAGCATGTACTTAATCCTGTTTCAAACCCTTCATCTCCTGCCTTCTTTGTTCTCTAAATTGGACCATACAGCTCCTAAAAGCCTCGTAGCTTTGGTTCTTTTCCAAGCATTCTTTTTTTGCGGAAAGCCTCTCTAATTTCATCTGCTTGCATTTTTCCCAATTTTGGCTGCACCACTCCTTGTGGTGTTTGGGACCACCAATAGGATACTGTCCCTGAGAACTGCCCGATTGTGCTTGTTGGGCTAGGCTAATGCCTGCAAAGGCAAGGGCTGCGGCTAGTGCTGTTAGCTTCCTCATGGCTAAACCTCCTTTCTAAGGTTTTGATGGTTTTAATTTTAGGAAGCCAAAATGAAATTCTTATGAAAATTTAGAGGCTTGAAACTTCAAAGAGGCGGTATAATCTGAAATATTATGATATGCCTAACACATTTGGAGCTTTGCCCTCATTGTAAGAGGATTGCCCTGAAGGTATGCGAATACGACGAGCCCTACCCAAGGGTGGAGGCGGAGTGCCAGTGCTGTGGATACAAGGTCTATGACAAGCCCATGAGGCTAAACAAGGAGGACTTCAAGGAAATATTGGACAAGCTAGGAAGAAAACTGGTTGGCAGTCAGTGCGTAGATGACCGATGCGGTTCCCAAAAGGTTATAAGGCTGATAAACGAAGGGAGCTACTCGGAGTTCAGATGTTTGGAGTGCGGTGCGGAGTGGAACACCGATGAGCTGAAGAGGGTAATAGCAAGGGTAAAGGGCATACAAAACGCAGTGAAGGATGGCAATCGTCTTTTGGAGGTTTTAAAGGCGGGTGAGGGGGAGTGTCCCCTCTGTGGATGGGACATAGGGCATCTGCACTCCGGCTATGCCACCGTGTTAGAGTGCTTTGTGTGTGGTTATCATAACACTGTAGAGGAAAAGATCCCCAACATAGACCTAACCACGCTGAACTGCCCCGAGTATGAATACTCGGAGGAGCCCGGTTGAAAAATCCTTTTCAGGAGTTTTTTAGATACGCCCAATGGAAGGAGAGGTTTTTAAAGGATTACGAAGAGATCAATTCTAAGGACCTTTCCCTTTTAGAAAGCTCCTTGCAGGGTTTTGCTGTGGAAAAGACGGAAAGACTGCTGAAGGCTCTTGCATCCATGTATGTGGGTGGTTATGAAAAAAGGTTGGAAGATGAAGAGGTGCGTTTTTGGACCAACTGGGCGGGCATAAAAACATACAAAACCTTTGGTGGCTTTCCTCAGCTTTCGGACCTTGAACTAAGTTTTCTTTTCTATGCGGTGGGTAAGCTCTTTGTCCCTCTTCTTTTGCACGAAAAGGGCGTCAAATCTGAAAGTTTTAAAAGATTGAACCCAAAGGAGCAGGAGGAAGCAGTCTCTGAGGTTTTGGATGTAATATGGGAAAATCACCTGATAAGAATTTTGCAAATTTTACCCTCCCTTTTCCAAGTGATCTCTGAATGAGACTTCCGCATAAAATCCTCCCCTTTTTGGGAAAACCCTTATGCTCCAGCCGTGCAGTTCAAAGATGTGCTTTACCATAGCAAGCCCCAACCCCATACCCTCTGGGTTTGAAGACTTGTAGGGCATGAATATAGTCTCCTCTTCTCCCTCTTGGATGCCTTTACCGTCATCTTCATACACAAAACCCTCCTCGGTGAGGGACACCCTTACCCTTTTGGCATCCCACTCTACGCTGTTGTTAAAAAGATTAAAAAAGCATTCTTTTATCATGCTTCTGTCTGCCTTTACAAAGCTACTGCCAACCACCTCCACCTCCAGGTTGGGATACAGCCTTGCTAATTCCCTTATTAGACCTTCCAACTCAAAGCCTTCCACCCTTATCTCCCTTTGATAGGAAAGGTCCCTAAAGTAATTGACCGCAGACTTAATTCTGTTTATTTCCTCCAAAAGTAGCCCGCAGACGTTTATTTTCCTTGTTTGTGCCCTGTATATGTTTGCAACCCTTAGAATAGTGCCA